>URPQ01000069.1 GCA_900549755.1 uncultured Oscillospiraceae bacterium | reverse complement strand
TACGCAGGCGCTCGGGAATTCGTTTTCGGTGCTGTGGAGCGGTGAAAAAATAACGGAAAAGCTGTATAAATACGGTGCGGACGCGGTTGCGCTTTCGGGCAGCGGGCCGGCTAGATTTGCGGTATTTTCTGATGAGGAAAAAGCGCGGGCGATATTAAAAGCGCTTGAGGCGGAAAACGTAAAGGCGTATCTTTGTCACACGGCGGAAAGCTCGGTTAAGGACTTGTAATTTACGATAGAATAAAGTATAATAGTAAAAACCGTTTCAGGCGGTTTGGGAGGAATTTTAATGTCGGCAGGATTCAGAAAAAGCTTGTTTGGTTTTAATTGCGAGGACGTTATGGAGTACATAGAAAAATCGCAGAAAAGCTTTGTGGAGCGCGAAAAGGACTTATCGGAGCAGGTTGAAAAGCTATCGGCTGAGCTAGAGCTTTCTAACGATAATTACCGCAAGCTTAATGAGGAAAAAGAAACAATTTCAAAAAAGCTTGAAGAATTTAACGAAAAATACGAAGAGATAGGCAGGCTTTCCGAAAACATAGGCAAGCTTTATCTTGTGGCACAGGCGAACGCAAGGGCTATAATGGCAAATTCCGAGAAAAACGCGGGGCTTGCCGCGGCGCAGGTGCAGAAGAATTTATCTACCTTAGAGGAGGCGCACGCCTCGCTTGATGAGCTTAAAAAGAATATTGTAAGAACAACCGATGAGTTTGTGGGCGAGGTGGACGAGCTTATTGCTTCATTGAACGATGCCAGAGAACAAATAAGCAGCAACACGGTTGCGGCGCTCGGCAGCAAGGAACAGTTTGACGAGGTTTACAACAGTATAGTTAAAGGCTGAGCATAACTAAAGGAAAATGTTTTATGATTACGGTTCGCAGCGCAACGCTCGGAGACGCCGAGCGGATATTGGAAATATACGATTATTATGTGAAAAACACGGCGATAACCTTTGAATATACAACGCCCACTTTGGAAGAATTTCGCGGCAGAATGGAAAAAATCATGCAGAAGTACCCGTATTTGGTAGCGGAAAAGGACGGGGTTATTGCAGGATATGCCTATGCGGGCGCGTTTGTTGGCAGGGCGGCTTATGATTGGTCGTGCGAGACTTCGATTTATCTTGATAAAAACGCCCGCAAATGCGGTATAGGCAAAACGCTTTACACAGCACTGGAAAAAGAGCTTAAAGAAATGGGTATTCTTAATATGTATGCCTGTATCGGGTATCCTGCCGAGGAAGATGAGTATTTAACAAAAAACAGCGCCGATTTTCACAGCCATATCGGCTTTACGCAGGTGGGGGAATTTCAAAAATGCGGCTATAAGTTCGGGCACTGGTACAATATGATTTGGATGGAAAAAATCATAGGCGAGCATAAAGAAAATCAGGCGCCTGTTACCCGCTGTAAAGGCGCAATATAACTTAAAAAACGGACTGTCGTGAAAAACAACAGCCCGTTTTTTAAACTCATTCGATATTTGTAACGTTGCTCATATCATAAAGCCCGGCGGGCTTACCGTAAAGGAATTTTGCCGCCTTAACCGCGCCTACGGCAAAAATCTCGCGTGACTGCGCGGTGTGGGTGAGGGTTATTACTTCATCGTGCCCCGCAAAAATAACCTCGTGCTCGCCGACTATCGTGCCGCCGCGCACCGAGTGTATGCCTATCTCGTTTTTCGGGCGTTTGCGCCTTACCGAGTGGCGGTCATACTCATAATTCAGCGTATCGCCGAAAACCGAGTTAATACCGTTTGCAAGCATTATTGCCGTGCCCGAGGGCGCGTCCAGCTTTTGGTTGTGGTGCTTTTCTATTATTTCAATATCAAAGCCGTCGCCGAGTACCTTTGCGGCTTTTTTTGCAAGCGCCGCTACAAGATTTATGCCGAGCGACATATTAAATGTGAAAAATATCGGGATGTTTTCAGCCGCCGCGCGTATCTTTTCGGTCTGCGCGTTATCATAGCCCGTGGTGGCAATAACTACGGGCAGCTTGTTTTTTACGGCGTATTCAAGCATAGGCTCCAGCATAGAGGGGTGGGAAAAATCAATTATCATATCGGCTTTAACGTTTATATCGCCGAATGAGGAAAAAATCGGGAATTTTTCGCCGTTATTGATTTTGTCAATTCCCGCAACTACCGAAATATCGCTGTCGGCAGCCGCCGTGCTTGCCACAAAGCCGCCCATTCTGCCCGAAGCCCCGCATAATATTACTTTTATCATATGTATTTCACTTCCGCTTTTTAATTGCACCCGATAGGTAAAAGCCCATCGGGTGCATAAAATTTGTAATGTTTTATTTAAGGCAGCCGCACTCTATAAGCTTTTCGCGAAGAACGGCGCGCGCGCCCTCATCCATAGGATAAAGCGGCAGGCGGCAGGGACCCGCTTCAAGCCCTAACATATTCATAGCCTCTTTTACGGGAATAGGGTTAACGTCGCTGAAAAGCGCGTTCATAAGCCCCACATACTTTATTTGCATTTCTGCGGCGGCTTTTGTGTGCCCCTCAAGGTATTCGGCGCACATTTTATGCATAACCCCCGGCAGAAAGTTTGAAAGCACCGAAATAACGCCTATTCCGCCGAGTGACATCATAGCTACGGCTTGGTCGTCGTTGCCGGAATAAATATCAAGGTCATCCCCGCAGAGATAGCGTGTTTTCGCAACCGATGATAAATCGC
Source organism: uncultured Oscillospiraceae bacterium (assembly GCA_900549755.1). Lineage (GTDB taxonomy): Bacteria > Bacillota > Clostridia > Oscillospirales > Acutalibacteraceae > UBA737. The sequence continues at coordinate 6,159 of URPQ01000069.1, read as the reverse complement.
CGTTAGCCTCCTTGGTGGCTACTATATTCGGGTGCTTTGAAAGCTCCTTATAGGTTTCGGGCTTAATTGCAACCCCCGTGCGCGAGGGCACGTTATAAAGAATTATCGGTTTATTAACGCGGTCGGCAATGTAGTTATAGTGCGCCACAAGCCCGCGCTGCGAGGTTTTGTTGTAATACGGCGTTACCATAAGAAAAGCGTCGGCGCCCGCCTTTTCTGCGTCCTCGCAAAGCCCTACCGAATACACCGTGTCGTTGCTGCCCGTGCCCGCTATAATGGGCACTCTGCCCGCGTTTACTCTTGCGGCGGTTTCAATAACCTTAACGTGCTCATCATAATTAAGCGTGGATTTTTCACCCGTAGTCCCGCAGATCACAAGCGCGTCAATTCCGCCCTTTACCTGCTCGTCAACAAGCGTTTCAAGGCGCTCGAAATTTACGCTGCCATCTGCTTTCATAGGGGTAATAAGTGCCGTGGCTGCTCCCGTGAATATACGTTTTTTCATAAAAGACCACTCCGTTTCTTATAAAATCAGTCCATATAACCCTTTGCACATAATAATTCGGCTAAAAGCACCGCGCCGCCCGCAGCGCCGCGCAGGGTATTGTGCGATACGCAGACAAACTTGTAATCATACTGCGTATCCTCGCGCAAGCGCCCGACGGATATTGCCATACCGCCCTCAGAATCTCTGCAAAGTCTGGTTTGCGGCATATCGTCCTCGGTGTAATAATGTAAAAATTGCTTGGGCGCGTGCGGCAGGGAGAGCGCTTGCGGCTCGCCCGAATAGTTCGCCCATATTTCAAGTATTTCTTCTTTGGTGGGTTTCTTTTTAAAATCAACGAAAACTGAGGCTAAATGACCGTCCGATACCGGCACGCGAATACACTGAGCGGTGAATTTCGGGCTTTCTGCCGGTACTATTTCGCCGTTTTCTATTTTGCCCCAAATTTTAAGCGGCTCTTTTTCGCTCTTTTCTTCCTCGCCGCCTATAAAGGGGATAACGTTATCTATCATTTCGGGCCAGCGCTCAAAGGTTTTGCCCGCACCCGAAATTGCCTGATAGGTGGAAACCAGCACCCTTTCAACACCGAATTTTTCATCGAGCGGGTATAGGGCGGGCACATAGCTTTGCAGCGAGCAGTTGGATTTAACCGCAATAAAGCCGCGCTTTGTGCCGAGGCGCTTTCTCTGCGCGGGTATTATTTCAAGGTGCCCGGCGTTTATTTCGGGTATTATCATAGGCACGTCGGGCGTGAAACGGTGCGCGCTGTTATTGGAAACAACGGGGCACTCATGCTTTGCATATTTTTCTTCAAGCGCCTTTATTTCGTCCTTTTTCATATTAACGGCGCAGAAAACGAAATCTACCCGTTCGGTTATTTTATCAATATCGCGCTCGGCGTCAAAAACGGTCATATCCCGCAAATTCTCGGGAATAGGCTCTTTCATAGCCCAGCGGCTGCCTATTGCGTCGGTATATTTTTTATCGGCTGAATTTGCGCTTGCGGCAAGCGCGGTCACATTGAACCACGGGTGATTATGCAGCAGCAGCGCAAAGCGCTGACCTACCATTCCTGTAGCGCCGATTATACCGACATTGTACTTTTTCATTTGAAAACACATTCCTTCTGAAGACATTTTTTAAAATTCAATCTTGAATTATATTGCCTTATGCAATATAATTAAATATAACATTACAGATAATGTTTGTCAATTTATTTTATGCCGAAATATCAAAGAAGTTGTGGATTATTTTATGAAAACAAGCGATTTTTATTACGAACTGCCCGAGGAGCTTATAGCGCAGACGCCCGTTGAGCCGAGAAATTCTTCAAGGCTTATGGTGCTGCCGCGAAACGGTGGGAAAATAGAGCATAAGCATTTTTATGACCTGCCCGAGTTTTTAAAGCCCGGCGACTGCCTTGTGCTTAACAATACCCGCGTTTTACCCGCGCGGCTTTACGGTACGCGGGAGGATACGGGCGCGGTGGTGGAATTTGTGCTTTTACGGCAACACGGCAATAAGCTCTGGGAGTGCCTTGCGGGCCCCGGCAAAAAGGCTAAAACGGGGTATAAATTCAGGTTTTCCGATAAGCTGACGGCAACCGTGACCGACGTTTTGGAGGACGGCAACCGTATGATAGAATTTGCCTGCGAGGGCGATTTTTTCGCGGTGCTTGATGAGGTGGGGCAAATGCCCCTACCGCCGTATATAAAGGAAAAGCTAAAGGATAAGGAACGCTACCAGACGGTATATTCAAAGGACGCGGGCTCTGCCGCCGCGCCTACCGCGGGTCTGCACTTTACAAAGGAAATGCTTGAAAGCATTAAGGCTATGGGCGTAAATATAGCCTATGTTACGCTGCATGTGGGGCTCGGCACTTTCAGACCCGTTAAGGTAGAGGACGTAACGCAGCACAAAATGCACACCGAGCATTATTACATACCCGAGGAAGCGGCGAAAACCATAAACGAGACCCGCAAAAACGGCGGCAGGGTAATATGTGTCGGCACTACATCCTGCCGCACGGTTGAAAGCTGCGCAAAGAAATACGGCGAGATAAAAGAGTGCTCGGGAGACACCGATATTTTCATTTACCCCGGCTTTGAATTTAAGTGTATGGACGGGCTTATAACCAATTTTCACCTGCCCGAAAGCACGCTTATAATGCTGGTCTCCGCCTTTGCGGGATACGATAACGTGATGAACGCCTACAATACCGCCGTAAAGGAAAGATACCGCTTTTTCAGCTTCGGCGACGCAATGCTGATTTTATAAAATAATAAGGGAATAGATGTATGTATAAGCTTTTAAAACAAGAGGGCAGCGCGCGGCGCGCCGAATTTACAACCAACAGGGGCACCGTTCAGACCCCCGCGTTTATGAACGTGGCAACCGCCGCGGCAATTAAGGGAGCAGTTTCCGCCGAGGACTTAAAAACTCTCGGCTGCCAGATAATGCTTTCAAATACCTACCATTTGCACGTCCGCCCGGGCGACGAGGTCATACGCGGCTGCGGCGGTCTTCATAGGTTTACAACCTGGGACGGACCTATTTTAACCGATTCGGGCGGGTTTCAGGTGTTTTCGCTTGCAAGCCTGCGCCATATAACCGAAGAGGGGGTTACCTTTGCTTCACATGTGGACGGCAGACGTATCTTTATGGGTCCTGAGGAAAGTATGACAATACAGTCAAACTTAGGTTCTACAATCGCCATGGCGTTTGATGAATGTGTTGAAAACCCCGCGGAGTATTCATACTCCAAAGCCTCCTGCGAGCGCACCGCGCGCTGGCTTGCGCGCTGCAAAAAGAAAATGGCGGAGTTAAATGCAATGCCGGGAACGGTAAACCCAGAGCAAATGCTTTTCGGAATAAACCAGGGCTGCACCTATACCGATTTGCGGGTCGAGCATATGAAAAGAATAGCCGAGCTGGAGCTTGACGGCTACGCAATAGGCGGGCTTGCCGTGGGCGAGCCTACCGAGGTTATGTATGATATAATTGATAACGTAACGCCGCATATGCCGCAAAATAAAATACGTTACTTAATGGGTGTGGGAACGCCCGCGAATATACTCAACGCCGTGGAACGCGGGGTTGATTTGTTTGACTGCGTAATGCCGAGCCGCAACGCGCGCCACGGGCATTTGTTTACTTCAAAGGGAATTATAAACCTCAACAATAAAAAATATGAGTACGATATGTCCCCGATAGACGAAAACTGCGGCTGCCCTGTTTGCAGCAGGTACAGCAAGGCGTATATCAGGCATTTGCTTAAAAGTCAGGAAATGCTTTCGCAAAGGCTTACGGTTATGCATAATTTGTGGTTTTACAATCATCTTATGGAGGATATAAGAAACGCGCTTGATAACGGCTGCTTTGCCGAGTTCAAGCGGGAAAAGGAAGAAATATTGTCAACACGCATTTGATAAATTTAAAACAGTTTTCTTTATTTTTGAAAAATATAGATTTTTTACTTGACATTGTTCGCGCTTTATCGTATAATAACAAAGTCGCGAACATATATGCTGCTATGGCTCAGATGGTAGAGCGCGTCCTTGGTAAGGACGAGGTCACCGGTTCAATTCCGGTTAGCAGCTCCAGTTTCAAAATCCTCTGAAACCCGCATAAATAAAGGGTTTTAGAGGATTTCTTTTATACTTTTTATTACTTTCAAAATGATATTTAATGGTATCCAATGGCATTTAATTATCTTTGAAGTATGCGATTAAGTATGCGATTTTAACTTTACAAACCTTAAATCCAGTGGTATAATAAGAAATAGTAAAGAATTATTTTAAAATTTTGCAAAAAAAAAGGGGAATAAAATGGCATACAGAGACGGAACTTTTATCTTAAACAAGAGTGGCTCGGTAACTTTACAAAAGTTTTATGGTGTAGATAATAATGGTAAAAAGGTATATAAGAAATTTACTGCAAAAAATAAAACCAGCGCCAGAGAAAAAGCAAGAGAATACGAGCAATCTATTTCATCAATCGATAAATTAACGATCATTAAAATGACATTTGCAGAATATTTTCAACAGTGGGCAGAACTTTATAAAAAGAATTCTGTAAAGCCTACAACGTATAATGGAATCCAAAATTGTTTAAATTGCCGTATTGCGCCTTATGATATAGCAAAATTTCAAATGGGGCAATTAGATTCTGATATTTTTCAAAAATATATTAACATTTTGGTTTCGGACGACTATTCAAGAGCTACTATTGTTAAAACCTACAATACAATTAACAACTGTTTAAAAATGGCGGTATTAAAAAACGATATAAAATTTAACCCTTTGAGTATAGTTACAATTCCGTCAGAAACACAAGTAATAACTAAAACCAAAGATATAGAATGCCTTACAGAACGAGATGTAAATAAGATACTTGAACTGGCAAAAAATACAGATATAACACAAAGCACCAAAAATTTATATATTTATGAAATCATTTTTTTAATTTACACAGGTCTAAGAATTGGCGAAGCCTGTGCGTTAAAATGGAAAGATATTGATCTAAAAAATAAAAAATTAATAGTTTCATCTTCTGCTTCAATTATACAGATTGACAATGATAGTAAAAAGACAAAAGAAATCATATCGTCGCCTAAGACAAATAGAGGGAAAAGAACAGTCTATTTGACACAACAGGCAGTAAATGCTTTAAATAAAATTCAAGAAAAAAACAAACAATATTTAAATCCTGACAATAGAGTGTTTATTACTACTGTCGGGACACCCTTGAATCGTAGAAATTTGCGAAGATCTTTTAACACCATTCAAAAACAAGTTAGTACTTCAATACAAAATAGCGGGCTTCATGTTTTAAGACACACTTTCGCAACATTGGCTATCGCGAAAAAAATAGATTTAAAAACCATCGCTCAAATGCTTGGACACGCTAAGGTAAGTACAACTTATAACATTTATGTTCACTTTATTGAGAATAATGCTATTAAAGAATTGTCGGCATTAGACAATTTGTAAAAATGCAAAAAAAATAGGGAACAGCTCTTATGAATTAACATGAGAGTTGTTCCCTAAAATTCTATTTACTTATTATTTGTAAATTTTTAATTGCTGTCCTACATAAATCTTATTAGGATTATTTATTCCATTATCTGCCGCTATCTTTTTATAGCTAGTACCAAATTTAGAGGCAATACCAGACAAAGTGTCTCCTCGCTTTACCGTATATGTTACATACGAAGGCTCAACAGACTTTGCCGAAGTCGCCAGTCCATTTACTATATTCTGAATAGCGTCATAATTGTATCCTGCCTGAGTTAATCGTGTTTTACGCTCATTACCGTTACCCCATTTGCCTGACATTACCTCTTTGGCAATCTTGTCATTACTCTTAAGTACGGGCTTAGGATCAGCCAGTTCGTTTACAATCGCTTGAATAGCATTATAATCGTAACCTTCTGCTGTTAAACGGTTTTTGCGATCTTCGCCGTTGCCCCACTTGCCCGCCATAACTTCCCGCGCAATTTCCTCATTAGACTTCTTGATAGGTGTTGTAGACGGCTCAATAGGAGCAACAGGAGTAAGTTCTATTGTAAATATATTATTATACATTATATTCATATCCACATTGCCGCTTATGCCGTCTATGCGCCCTTTTGAGGTATGCTGCCATATATCATA
>URPQ01000068.1 GCA_900549755.1 uncultured Oscillospiraceae bacterium | reverse complement strand
TGAAAAAGAATTTTGCGGTTATAGGCTACGGCGGTCAGGGCGGCTGGCACACAAGGCAGATACTTGCGAGCGACGTTGCCGCGCTTACCGGCATTTACGATATTGACCCGAAAAAAGCTGAGCTTGCCGAGAAAAACGGAATACATGCTTACGCTTCTTACGATGAAGTACTGGCAGATACGGCGGTTGACGCGGTTGTAATAGCCGTGCCGAACGATTGCCACAAGGAGCTTGTTATAAAGGCGCTAAGCAAAGGCAAAAACGTTATTTGCGAAAAGCCGGTTGAAATGTCGGTTGCGGCGCTTGATGAAATGATTGCCGCCGCCGATAAATCGGGAAAATTCTTCACCGTTCACCAGAACAGACGGTGGGACGTTGACTTTCTTGCAATGAAGCAGATTGTAAATTCGGGCGAGATAGGCGAACTTATAAACATTGAATCGAGAATACACGGCTCGCGCGGAATACCGAGCGACTGGCGCTGCCACAAGCCCTACGGCGGCGGTATGATACTCGACTGGGGCGTGCACCTTATCGACCAGATTTTGCAGATTATAAAGGAAAAAATAGTAAGCGTTTACTGCACGGTTACCAATATTACGACCGATGAGGTTGACGACGGCTTTAAGCTGACCCTTTATTTTGAAAGCGGAAAAACCGCCTATATTGAGGTTGGTACATATAACTTTATTGCAATGCCGCGCTTTTATTTGCAGTGCAAAAACGGCAGCGCAATTATTGAGGACTGGCAGAAAAAAGCACAGGTTGCGCGCATGAAGGCGTGGAACGAAAAAGAGGTTCTGCCCGTGCAGACCGCCGCGGGAATTACCAAAACCATGGCACCGCGTGATGAAATTACCCTTGATATGTATGAGGTTGAGCGCCCTGTAAGCGACGTACACGATTTTTACCGCAATTTCTGCGCCGTGCTTGATAATAAAGCAGAGCCTGCCATTAAACACTGCGAGGTTCGTCGCGTTATGCAGGTTATGGAAGCGGCGTTTGAGTCGTCCGATAAAAAGCAGCGTATTGAGGTTAATATTTAATGCTTAACCTTTCTGTAATAGGCACGAGCGGAATTACCGAAAAGTTTTTATCCGCCGCGCGTAAAACAGGACGTTTCAAATTTCATACCGTTTATTCGCGTACCGCCGAAAATGGCAGAGCATTTGCCGAAAAGCAGGGCTTTGAGGGCTTTTGCACCGATATAAACGCTTTGGCGCAAGACAGCGCGACTAATGCTGTGTATATAGCCTCGCCGAACTCCTGCCACTTTGCGCAAAGCAAGCTTTTTTTGCAAAACGGAAAGCACGTTTTCTGCGAAAAGCCTATTGTAACAAATGCGGCGGAATATGATGAGCTTTTGTCCCTTGCCGATAAAAGCGGGCTTATTTACGCCGAGGCGATTATGAGCCGTCACTATAAAGGGCGGGATATGTTGCTTAATGGGCTTTCGCAAATCGGAAATATTTCGGTTGCAAGAATAAATTTTTGCCAGCGCTCAAGCAGATATGACGCTTTTATGGCGGGCGAGCATATGAATATTTTTGATATGTCGCTCTGCGCGGGAACGCTTATGGATTTAGGCGTTTACTGTGTGTATGCGGCGGTTGACATGTTCGGTATGCCGAAAAACATTAAAGCCTGCGCCTCGTTTTTTGAAAACGGTGCGGATAAATCGGGCTCCGCAATTTTTGAATATGACGGGTTTACCGCAGTGCTGACTTACAGCAAGGCGGGGCAATCCGCCGTAAAATCCGAAATAGTGGGGGACAGCGGCGTTTTAAAAATCGGCTCTGTTTCGCAATACGGTGATATTTCACTTGTAAAGGGCGGCACCGAAACAATTCTTTCGGAAATGCCTGCCCGCGATGAGATAATGGGCGACGAGGCAATTAAATTTGCCGATTACATTGAAAGCAGAGAAGAATTTTACGGCGATTACCGCACTGTATCAGCTCTTACGCACAATGTTCATACCTGTATGGACTTAATAAAACAAAGCGCAAACATTAAATATACGGTAAAGGAGTGCATTTTATGAAATTAGGCATTATAAGCGCAATTTACGACGGCTTTACCTTTGAAGAAGCCGTTGAAAATGCCGTTCAGAACGGCTGCGAATGTATGGAGGTTGCCTGCTGGCCGCAGGGCAAGGCAGAAAGAAGATATGCGGGTGTAAGCCACATTGACGTGGATAATACATCACCTGAGTATATCGCTTATATAAAGGATTTCTGCGCGAAAAAGGGTATTGAAATTTCCTCGCTTGCGTTTTATCCCAACACTATGGACGGCGACCTGCAAAAACGCGAGGCAAACATTGCTCACCTTAAAAAGGTAATAAATATGAGCGCGCTTTTGGGCGTTAATATGGTTACTACCTTTATAGGCAGAGACCAGACTAAAACGGTGGAGGAAAACCTTGAATTATTTAAGGAAATATGGCCGCCGATTATAAAGCTTGCCGAGGAAAAGGGCGTTAAGGTTGCAATTGAAAACTGCCCCATGCTTTTCGGCGCAGACCAGTGGCCCGGCGGACAGAACCTGTTTACCACCCCGAGACTTTGGCGCAAGATGTTTGAGCTTTTGCCCAGCGATAATTTCGGCATAAACTACGACCCGAGCCACTTTATCTGGCAGCATATAGATTACATAAAGCCGCTTTATGAATTCAAGGATAAAATATTCCATGTTCACTTTAAGGATATTAAGCTGTTTAAGGATAAGCTTGACGACGTGGGCATAATGGGGTATCCGCTTGATTTTATGAGCCCGAAGCTGCCGGGACTCGGCGATGTTGACTGGGGAAAATATGTTTCAGCCCTTACCGATATAGGCTATGACGGCTATGCTTGCATTGAGGTTGAGGATAAAGCCTTTGAAGGCTCAAAGCAGCGCGTTATGGATTCCGTTGCGTTAAGCTGCCGCTATATGCGCCAGTTTGTAATATAATGTCTACTGAATAATTGCATTAGCAAATGCAATTATATAAAATCGAGTTAAAATCTCGATTTTATGGGTCAAAACCTTTGTTTTGACCGTCAGTATCCATTGATTGTCGCCTGATTTTAAAAAGAATCAAAATGTGATTCTTTTTAAAGTGCAAGGTTTTTTCGCAAAATTGCGCAAAAACCTTGCACCTGAACAATTCAAAAGTTTATACCAACATGCTTGATTAATGTACTTTTGAATTGTTCGGCAGGCATTAATATAAATTCGGCTTAAGCCTGAATATAACATTTTTTGGAGGAATAAAAAATGGCACTTGACATGAACAATTTCACAAGCAATCAGAACGCTCAGGGCGAGGTTAAAAGTGACCGCAAGCTGCGTATCGGTATAATCGGTACGGGCGGAATTGCAGGCTCACACATTGCAAGCTACAAAAAGCAGCCCGATGTTGAGGTAGTAGCCGGCGCCGACTTAATACCCGGAAAGGCTGAAAAGTTTTTCAAGGATAACGAGGTAGAGGCTAAGGCGTTCACCGATTACAAGGAAATGATTGACACCATGAACCTTGACGCGGTAAGCGTTTGCACCTACAACCGCACCCATGCGGAATGCACAATTTACGCGCTTGAGCACGGTCTTCCGGTTCTTCTTGAAAAACCGATGACTGTTACTCTTGAAGAAGCAGTAGCTATCCGCGAGGCTGAAAAGAAGAGCGGCAAGATCGTTTCCGTAGGCTTCCAGCCCCGTTTTGACGCTAATATGCAGATGATTAAGAAGATAGTTCAGTCGGGCGAGCTCGGCAGAATTTACTATGTTCAGACAGGCGGCGGCCGCAGACACGGTATTCCGGTAAGCTGGTCAGAAACCTTTATTGAGAACGATAAGGCAGGTCTCGGCGCTCTCGGCGATATCGGCTGCTATTCAATCGACCTGGTTATGAACGCTCTCGGCAACCCGAAGCCCTTAACCGTTACCGGTACCGCTACCGATTATTTCGGCACCACCCCCGAGGCTTATGCTCAGGTAGGCAAGCCCGAGTGCGCTAAGAAGTTCAGCGTTGACGATTTTGCTTCCGCTTATATCCGTCTTGAGGGTGGCATAATCCTTGACTTCCGCATTGCGTGGTATATGCACCTTGACACTCCCGGAGACACCATTATTATGGGTACTAAGGGCTCTCTCCGTATTCCGTCAACCGATTGCTGGAACGGCTCTTTCAATAAGCCTATGACTATTTATCATGACGTTGCAGGCGAGCCTGTTGAGACCGTTGTACCGCTGCTGCCCGCTACACCTGATCTGTTTGACCGCAAGATCCGCTCCTTCCTCAATGCGGTTATCACCGGCAGCGAGGCTCCTGTTCCGACCAGCCAGATTATCTACAACCAGGCTATACTTGACGGTATTCAGCGTTCAAGCGATTGCGGCCACGAAGTAGAAATTGAAATTCCGGAAGTTTAATTAAAATAAACCGGATTAACTTTCAATTTGTTAAGGAGTAAATTGTTATGTATAATTTTCCTATTGCTTTACAGCTTTATTCGGTAAGAGACGACATGGAGGCAGATTTTGCCGGCACTCTTAAAAAGGTTAAGTCCTTCGGGTATGACGGCGTTGAATTTGCCGGCCTTTTCGGTCACACCGCCGAGGAAGTAAAGAAAATGTGCGCTGATGCCGGCGTTACCCCCATTTCCGCACACGTTCCCTATGATGAGCTTAAAAAGGGCGACGAAACCTTTAAGACATACGCCGAAATAGGCTGCAAGTATATTGTTATTCCGTGGATAAACGCGGAATATCTTGCAGGCGGCGAGAAAAACGCCGAGTTTTATGAGAATGTTAAAAAGTTCGGCGAGCTTGCAAATAAGCACGGTATGAAGCTTTGCTACCACAACCACGATTTTGAATTTGAAAAGTTTGACGGCGAGTATAAGCTTGACCTGCTCTATAAGGCGATTTCACCCGAGCTTTTATCAACTCAGCTTGATACCTGCTGGGTAAATGTGGGCGGCGAAAATCCGGCTGACTTTGTACGCAAGTACAACGGCAGAATTGAAATTGTTCACTTAAAGGACTTTGCAGGTACTAAGGGCGGCAATATGTACGCGCTTATCGGTAATGATGAAAGCAAGAAAAAGGAAGCCTCGGGTACCTTTGAGTTCCGTCCGGTAGGCTCGGGTCTTCAGAACTTCCCGGCAATACTTGAAGCCTGCAAGGAAGTTAATGCAAAGTGGGTAGTAGTTGAGCAGGATCAGCCCAGCATGGGTAAAAACCCCGCTTGAGTGCGCTAAGACCAGCATTGAATACTTAAAGTCGATTTTTTAATTAAAAATTCGGCACAGCATAAGTAACACATAAATCACCCTTCCGTCGGGAAAAATAAACCGACGGAAGGGTGATTTTTTTTTGAAAGATTTCGACGAATGGATTGCGGAAATTGACAATGAACTTAAGCCCGATAAAAGCTTTGATATTATAAAACGCCCGCTTAAAATAGGCGGACGGCGCGCGGCGCTCTACTTTATAGACGGATTTATAAAGGACGAGGTTTACGAAAAGATACTTGAATTTTTATACAAGCAAACCCCCGAAGAAATAGCGGGAGTTGACGATATGAGCCGCTTTGCCGAGAATAAGCTGCCCTATGTTGAAACCGACGCGGCATATACCGCGCAGGAGGTTGTAACCGCAGTGCTTTCGGGGCCTTCGGTGCTTATAATTGAGGGCATACGCGGCGCGCTTTTGGTAGATACGCGCACCTACCCAATGCGCGGGGTGGAAGAGCCGCAAAAGGACAGGTCGCTGCGCGGCCCGCGCGACGGCTTTGTGGAAACCCTTGTTATGAACACGGCAATGCTCCGCCGCAGAATACGCGACAGCCGCCTGCGTATGGAATATATGCAGATAGGCAGGGAAACAAAGCTTGATATTTCCATAGCCTATATTGACGGCAAGGCGGATAAGCGAGTGCTTGAAATTTTGCGGCAGAGACTGACAGAAATACAGGCGGGCGGAATTTCAATGACGCAGGAGGCGCTGGCGGAAAGTTTACAGAAAAATGCTTTTTTCAACCCGTTCCCCAAGTTTAAATTTACCGAACGCCCCGATTATGCCTCTGCCTGCGTGTTGGACGGCAGAATTGCGCTTATAGCCGATAATTCCCCCGCGGTTATGATAATTCCCATATCCTTTTCGGACTTTTTCCGTGAGACCGACGACTACTATTTTCTGCCCGTTGTGGCAAGCTATATCAGAATTATACGCATGCTGGTAGCCCTGCTTAACGTGGTTATAACCCCGCTTTATTTGCTGATTGTTAAAAATCCCGCCGCCGTGCCCGATTGTCTCGGCGTGCTCATTCCCGAAAAGGCGGGCGAGGTGCCAATGCTTGCCCAGCTTTTAATTCTTGAATTTGCGGTGGATGGGCTCAGGCTTGCAAGCCTTAATACGCCAGATGCGCTTTCAAATTCATTAGGCGTGGTAGGTGGACTTTTGCTTTCGGAATTCGCGGTAAAGGCGGGCTGGTTTTCGGGCGAGGCTATACTCATTACGGCGTTTACCGCAATAGCGGGCTTTTCACTCCCAAGCTTTGAAATGGGCTATGCTATGAAATTAGAGCGCCTTTTACTGCTTATTTTAAGCGGAATTTTCGGGCTGTGGGGATTTATAGGCGGGCTTGTGTTTATTATAATATGTATGCTTTCCGTTAAGACCCTTTCGGGCAGAAATTACCTTTACCCCATTGTCCCCTTTAATTTAAAGGGCTTTGCAGAGTTCTTTTTAAGATTCCCTATGAAGTGAAAACACCTGCGCGGCGGTCAACAGCGCCGGTAAAATACGGCTTTGATTTTTACTTTGAAATAAAATATGCACCCGGGGGTTTACAGTTTAACCCTCGGGTGCATAAGCTTTTACAGCTATAGCAGATTATCTTTTAACAGGCAGAGCCGCAGAATTGGGGCAGCAGCCGCGATTGCATTACTTCTCCGTTCCCGGGAAGAAAAGCGCCACCGTGCCGGGGCCTACGTGCGAACCGGTTACAGGCTCATAGCAAACGTTAAGCACATTACCTCTAAAGCCTTGCTTTTTAAGCAGGGCAACAAGTGCTTCCGCGTCCTCGGGCGCGTCGGCATGGGCAATGCCTATATCCGCCTTTTTATCGACGGCAAGCGCACCGTATTTTTCGGCAAGCGTAATAAGCGCCGCTTTTTTGCCGCGCGCCTTTCCGCAGGATATAATATGCCCCGTTTCATCGCCCTTTAAAATCGGCTTTATGTTGAGCAGCGTGCCTATTGTTGCGGCAGTGCCGCTTATTCTTCCGCCTTTTTTAAGGTATTTTAAATCGTCAACCGTAAAATACTGGCACATGGTGTTGCGTTCATCTAAAATGCAGGCTTCAATATCCTTAAAAGAAATTCCGCTGTCACGCATTTCGGCGGCGCGTATAACGAGCAGCCCCTCGCCGAGCGAGGCGGCGTAGGTATCTATTGTGGCTATTAAGCGCTCGGGAAACTCCTCGCGCAATTCTTCGGCAACCATTGCGGCGCTGTGGGCAGTTCCGCTTATCCCGCCCGACATACCTATATATAATACGTCGTCCCCGTTTTCGAGACTTTTTCTGAAACCGGAATTTATAATATCGGGGTTTATCATTGAGGTTTTAATTTCGGCGCCCTCTCGCATTGCGTCATAAAATTTTTTACCGCCCGTTTCCCATTCGTCGGCATACGGCAGATCTTTACCGTTCACGGTATAAGAAAAGGGCAAAAGTGAAATATTATATTTGCGTATAAGCGAAATCGGCAGGTTTGCCGATGTATCTGTAAAAATCGTAATCATAGCAGAGTCTCCTTTACGTTGCGTTATCTGTATCTATTATAACGCTTTCGGCGGTATTTTTTCAAGCTATATGTGAATTTATTTACTCTATTGCAAAAAATACATTTGTAGAGCTGCCGAAAATCACTCTACCGACAGTAGAAATCCGCTTATTACCGCTGTTTTTGCATTATATTTAAAAAAGCGCTTGACTTTATCGCTTTAAAGCGATATAATATCATTCAAAGGAGATAGATTGATATGAAAATCAAAAAAATATTATCTGCGGCAACAGCACTTACACTCGCTGCCGCACTCAGCGTATCGTTCGCGGGCTGCGGAGAAAAAAAGGAAAAGGATAAATATACCGTAGGTATTTGCCAGTTGGCGCAGCACGAAGCGCTTGACGCTGCGACCAAAGGCTTTAAAGACGCTCTTACGGAAAAATTGGGCGATAAGGTTGAATTTAAGGAGCAGAACGCCGCCGGCGAATCAACCACCTGCACCACAATAGTAAACCAGTTTGTATCAGGCAAGGTTGACCTTATATTTGCAAACGCCACAGGCGCCTTGCAGGCTGCTGTTTCGGGAACAGAGAGTATTCCGATTGTGGGCACCTCAATAACCGATTATGCAACCGCCCTTGAAATTGATTTGAAGGATTGGACAGGCAAGACAGGCATTAACGCAACCGGCACATCTGATTTAGCGCCGCTTGATAAGCAGGCGGAAATGTTCAAGGAACTGCTGCCGAACGCTAAAAAGGTGGGCATACTTTATTGCTCAGGTGAGGCAAACTCAAAATATCAGGCAACCGAAATTACTAAATATCTTAAAAAGCTCGGCATCGAAACCAAGGAATACACCAGCGCCGATTCAAACGATATAGCTCAGGTTGTAACCACCGCCTGCGCCGAGGTTGATGCACTTTATGTTCCTACCGATAACACGATGGCTTCAAACGTGCAGATAATAAACAACATTGCAGAGCCTGCAAAAATTCCGGTTATAGCGGGTGAAAAGGGCATTTGCAACGGCTGCGGCATTGCAACCCTTTCAATCGACTACTACAGCATAGGCAAAAAAGCGGGCGAAATGGCATACGAT
>URPQ01000067.1 GCA_900549755.1 uncultured Oscillospiraceae bacterium | reverse complement strand
GCGTGAATCTTATCGTCGACCAGGTGATGCAGCTTGAGGTAGTACATATAACCAACGGTTACAAGGTTATCAAACGGCTCACCGGTACGTCCGTCATAAAGCTGAGTCTTAGCGTCAGCCGTCAGCGGAATACGCGAGAAGTCAAGCTTTGCGCTGTTCTTATATTCATAATCATCAGACTTTGTAAATTCCTCTGCCATTGAGAAGCACTTACGTATATCGTCCTCGTGCGCACCGTCAAATACAGGTGTGCAGATGTTCCAGCCGAGTGCGCGCGCGGCATAGCCTAAGTGAACCTCAAGCACCTGACCGATATTCATTCGGGAAGGAACGCCCAACGGGTTCAGAACTATATCAAGCGGAGTGCCGTCCGGCAGGAAAGGCATATCCTCGCTCGGGAGAATACGTGACACAACGCCCTTGTTACCGTGACGTCCGGCCATCTTATCGCCGACCGAGATCTTACGCTTCTGCGCTATATAGCAGCGAACAACAACATTTACGCCGGGGCTTAATTCAGCCGAATTTTCTCTTGTAAATACCTTAACGTCAACAATAGTGCCGTATTCGCCGTGCGGAACGCGGAGAGAGGTATCTCTTACCTCGCGCGCCTTTTCGCCGAATATCGCGCGGAGCAGTCTTTCCTCGGCGGTAAGCTCGGTTTCGCCCTTGGGCGTCACCTTACCTACAAGTATATCGCCTGCGGTAACCTCTGCGCCCACGCGGATAATGCCGCGGTCGTCAAGGTCCTTAAGCGCATCTTCACCTACGTTCGGTATATCCCTTGTTATTTCCTCGGGTCCGAGCTTTGTATCGCGCGCTTCAAGCTCGTATTCCTCAATATGAATAGAGGTATAAACGTCATCACGCACCAGGCGCTCGTTTATAAGAACTGCGTCCTCGTAGTTGTAGCCTTCCCATGTCATAAAGCCGATAAGGGCGTTTCTGCCGAGGGATATTTCGCCGTTGCTCGTAGCCGGGCCGTCGGCAATAACCTCGTGTTCCTTAACCTTTTGACCAACTGCCACTATCGGGCGCTGGTTTATACAGGTGCCGTGGTTTGAACGCAGGAACTTTATAAGCTTATATTCGTCAATTTCGCCGTTTGTCGCACGAATCTTAATGTAATCTGCGCTTACATAGGTAACCTCGCCGTCGCGCTTTGCAAGCACAACAACGCCCGAGTCTACCGCCGCCTTGTATTCCATACCGGTCGCAACAATCGGGTTTTCGGGGCGTAAAAGCGGCACAGCCTGCTTCTGCATGTTTGAGCCCATGAGTGCGCGGTTGGTATCGTCGTTTTCAAGGAACGGAATCATAGCCGTTGCAACGGAAACCACCATTTTCGGCGAAACGTCCATATAATCGGCACGGGAGGACTCAACCTCACGGAAACCGTCAAGATAACGGGCAGTAACCTTTTTGTTTATAAAATGACCTGCCTCGTCAAGCGGCTCGTTCGCCTGAGCTACAATGTATTCGTCCTCTTCATCGGCAGTCATATAGCGGACCTCGTCAAGAACTCTGCCGGTTTCCTTATCAACCTTGCGGAACGGGGTTTCTATGAAGCCATACTTATTGATTTTTGCAAATGTTGCAAGATAGGAGATAAGACCGATGTTAGGTCCTTCAGGTGTCTCTATCGGGCACATACGTCCGTAATGCGTATAGTGAACGTCGCGCACCTCGAATGAAGCGCGGTCGCGGGAAAGTCCGCCGGGACCCAGTGCCGAAAGACGGCGCTTGTGCGTAAGCTCTGAAAGCGGGTTTGTCTGGTCCATAAACTGCGAAAGCGGTGAAGAACCGAAAAACTCCTTTATAGCCGCCACAACCGGACGTATATTTATAAGCGACTGGGGCGTAATGCTGTCAGGATCCTGCGCCTGCAGGGTCATTTTTTCACGAACAACGCGCTCCATACGGGAAATGCCTATACGGAACTGGTTCTGCAAAAGCTCGCCTACCGAACGTATGCGGCGGTTGCCTAAGTGGTCTATATCATCAACAGTGCCCACATTATGCGGCAGTCCCAGGAAATAGTTTACCGACGCGAAAATATCATCAAGCGTTATGTGCTTCGGAATAAGGTTATCGGCGTTAGCCAAAATAGCCTCGCGCAACTCTTCCTTGCCGTTTGTTTCTTCAAGCAGCTTTTTAAGCGCCTCAAAGGAAACGTTCTCGTTAATTCCAAGCTCATCAAGCTCAGCTAATTCTTCGGGGGTGAAATCGGTAAAGTCGCAAAGCCTTACCATACCGTTTGAAAGCACCTTTACCTCGGTAACGTTGCCCTCAAAATCCATTACGTTAATGTAAGCCTCTTTTACGCCCTTACGCTCGATAGTATCGGCAAGCTCACGGCTTACGGTTACATCAGCCTCGGCGAGAATTTCACCGGTAACAGGGTCTGCAACCGGGCGCGAAAGCACAGCGCCGCGTATTCTGGCGCCTATTGCCAATTTTTTATTGTATTTATAGCGGCCTACGCGTGAAATATCATATCTGTGCGCGTCAAAGAAAAGCTGATCAAGATAAGACTTAGCGCCCTCAATGGTTACAGGCTCGCTCGGTCGCAGCTTTTTATAAACCTCTACAAGCGCGTCCTCAACCGATTTGGTATCGTCCGCCTCTAAGGTTGCGGCAAGACGCTCGTCCTCACCTAAAAGCTCTCTTATCTGGTCGTTTGTACCCTTACCCAGCGCACGTATAAATGTAGTAATGGGCAGCTTACGGTTTTTATCAATACGTACATAAAGCACATCATTAGGTGATGTTTCGTATTCGAGCCATGCGCCGCGGTTAGGAATTATGGTGGAGGAGAAAAGGCGTTTGCCGGTTTTTTCATCAGTCTTTTCGGCAAAATAAACACCGGGCGAACGCACAAGCTGGGAAACAATAGCGCGCTCAGCACCGTTTATAACAAACGTGCCCGATTCGGTCATGAGCGGGAAATCGCCCATGGACACCTCGCTTTCCTTAATTTCCCCGGTTTCGCTGTTTACAAGGTGTGCGGTAACGCGCAGCGGCGCGGCATATGTTGTATCACGCGCTTTGCACTCGGTAACATCGTATTTCGGAGTATCATCAAGGCGGTAATCAACAAAGCTGAGTCTCAGGTTTCCGCTGTAGTCCGTTATATCGGACATATCCCTGAATACTTCCTTCAGCCCCTCCTCAACAAACCATTTGTACGAATCCTTCTGAATTTCAATGAGATTAGGCATATCAATAACTTCATTGATCTTAGAAAAGGTCATTCGGTTATTATTGCCCAACCGTACCGGTTTTACCATTGAAGTCGGCTCCATAGGTTTACAATCACTCCTCCGTATATTTTGCGGCTGTAAAGCCGCAAGAGCAAGCATTAACAACGGGTTTCAGCGCTTTTGAAAATTGCTCCGAGGCAAAATAGGCGCACAATCCCCCATCATCATTAGTAATTCATTATTATAAACCTAAAGGAAAAAATAGTCAAGCATTATTTTTATAATTTTCAAATTTTTAATATATACTTATTCTCCGTAGCCGTGTTTACCTGTGCGAAGCATATCTGCACACCGCCGAAATTTGAAGATTTCTTTCCTGCCGCAAAATAAGTCACATACAAATTTTAATTTGACAGCACCGCATAATTACAATTTATGGAATGTAAATGTGTTTATATAGAAATAAAACTGTGAAACATATGTACGCCCTTGAACAAGTTTAAAAAAATTGCATTGTGCGGTAAAAAATTAAAAAAACTGTTGACAAACGCAGCTTGTTTTGATATAATAATCTGGCACCGTAAATTTGGGTGTTAAATATATGCGAGTGTGCTGGAATAGGCAGACAGGCACGTTTGAGGGGCGTGTGTCAATGACGTACGAGTTCAAGTCTCGTCACTCGCACCATACAGAGTGTTGTTATAGTAGCCGAGAGGTTATTTGTAACAACACTCTGTTTTTATATTTCGTTCTGTTAAGCTGTTGCCGCAGGAAGATATGTAAGATTTACTCCCTTGCGGGTGTTCATTACAATATCCGGCTCCGGTATTGGTAATTCCGTCGGAATATCAATAGCGCCCACACAGTTATAATATATAACCAATCGCTGCGTTCTTACTCCTTCAACCTTTTCTGCCGGATATACCACTATCTTCTCAATCAATTCGGTAAGCATATACGGAGTCAGTTTTTTGACCCTGGTATACTTTTTTATTGCCTTAACAAATTTTTCGGCGGTAATTTCTTTGCCGGATAATTCATCAATAAGATTTCCCAAATGCTTCAGCTTTTCGTGTATATCCTTTTGCTCATTATTATAATTGACAGACATCTTAGCAAATCTGTCGTCGGGGATTTTACCGGAAATATTATCCTCATATAACCGTTCAAAAATTCGGTCAAGCTCCCTGTCTCTGGCAGTTAGGGAACGAACCTCCGACTGATATGCGGAAATTTGGGATTGTAAAGTGTCTCTTGAAAATTCACTTACTGTTTTTATAAATAAATCTTCATACCTTCCGGCAAATCTGGTAAGCCTGCGTATTTCCGCCAGAACTACCTCTTCCAAAAAATCCATTCGCACATAATGAGCGGAAAGGCATTCTTTTCTCTTGCCTTGATTAAAGCCGGGGCAGCAGAACGAAGATATTCCGCGGCTGCTTAAATGGTAATTAAGATTACTGCCGCAATCGGAGCATACAAGCAAGCCCGAAAACATATTCTTCTCGCCGTTCGCCATAGGGCGCTTTCTCGTTTTGCCCCTTTTAAGCTGGATTTCCTCAAAAAGCTCGCGGTCAATTATAGGCTTGTGAACATCCTTAAATATCAGTATATTGTCGGCATCATTGATATATCTTTTCTTATTCTTATACGATTTGGAATAAGTTTTGAAATTTATAAGATCTCCGCAATATTCCTGTTTGGTTAAGATTTTAATAACAGTAGACTGTCCCCAATGATACGGATTTGTGTGCGCCTTACCGGATGTTCCTCCGGCTTTTTTTATGCCCTTTTTCTTTGCATATTCAGACGGCGTTAAGACTTTTTCTTCCGTTAAAGCCACAGCTATCTGAAACGTGCCGAGTCCGCTGTGGTACATTTCAAAAATCTTACGCACAACATTTGCCGACTGTAAAGCGTTTGCGGCAAAAAAGGTATAAAATTTTAAATTAAATAATGTTCTTCAGTTTTTCGAGCCAGCAAATAACATAAGAGGCGAAGCAGTGATCGCAGCTGGCGCTGGTATCGGTGTTTTCCCAAAGCGTTCCGGTTCTGTTTGCCATATAGCCGAAAAATCCGACAATATTTTTGAGAACATCCTCCTTAAAGCCTGCCCTCATTAAAATTTCCAAACGGAGATAATTGCCTATAAATGCGTTTGCAGGGGCAATTTCTGGATATTCGGTATTGCTGTTTCGCTCAGGGCCGAATTTATGAATCAGCGTTTCAAGCAGCTTGCCGTCGCGCTCCGGCGTTGCAACACCGAAAAAGAAAGCGTAATACTGGCATACCTCTGTTCTGTCAGCCGCCGCTTTAAGTATGCCGTTTTTCCGCACTGCATGGTCACGGAAAAATTCGCCGTCAAATGATTGGCGGTAAACGGTTTCGCGTATTTTTTGAGCTTTTTCGGAAAGCTCCGGCAGGTTATAAAGCTCTGAAATTGCCGAAAGCATTGCGGCATACAGCATATTTGAGGGGTAATTGACCCCGCCGGTCAAATCGTTTGCCCGCGACCATTCCACAAAAACCCAGCTTTCAAGATTTTCAAGCAGACCGTCGCTGTTTTCAAAGCGACTGAAGTATTTCAAAAGCCCAAAAGCTTTTGCCCTGAACCGCTCAACCAATTTGCGGTCTCCCGAGCGGTCAAGATATTCGCGAAGCTCCAAAAAAATCCACATAGCCCAATTAGGTATAAAGGAATTCGGCGTATGATCCGCAGGATAGCACATCGGTATCATGCCGTTGGGAATGTTAACATAATTTTCTTCGCAAAGGAAATTTTCCAGAAAGTCGTGTTCAACCGAAGTTTCACCGCAAAGCAGATATTCGGTTCTTCCCGAAAAAAAGCTGTCGCAAAGCCAGCCGGCGCGCTCACGCGAGGGGCAGTCCATAAACAAATCAACACTGCCCTGGCGGAAGGTTTCAACTGCTGCGTCTGCAATTTTGCAAATTTCCGCGTCACCGAATTTAGGAGTATACTTAAGCGGCGGGTGCTTATATTCGGTCATAAAAAACTCTGTCTCCGCATTCCCGCCGTATACCGCTGCCTGAAGATATTTGCAGGTGTAAACCTCAAAAAATCGAAGGGTTCTTTCCCCCGCCGGCAAATCGAAAATTGCTGCATTGCAGCAGCCCCCGCGCAGATAATCAACACGGTCTGTATCGCTCAATATTTCATCAAACATAATATACAGCCTTATCGGGCGCTGTGTTTTTATATGTATTCCTATCATCCCGGTTGCGTTATACGGCAGCTCGTAAATACCGTAAGTGCCGTCCGAAAGCGCCTTGTCTTCGTTTGAAACAGGAGATGAAAGTTTAAGCTTTTCACATTCCTCGGTAATCATTAAATCGGGGTTTTCAAAAAGATACTCGGGTTGCTCGGACTTTGCCACCAGCGCGTCAAAAGCGCCGTTTTGCCAATATTCATCACGCTCCGCAAAAGAAAAGCTGCCGCCGAAAATTCTTTTTGCCGCAGTTTTTTCATACAGCGGGTAGGGTGTGCTCCTCTTTAAATAATTCGGTTGCGGCAAACATGAGAGCGGCTCTGTACCCTGCACGGTATCTGTAAAATATGTATCACCCGCTATAACGCGATATGATTCCGCAAACGGGCGCTGAAAGCTGTAACGCTGTATTTTTTTTATATATTCGGGATTGATACGCGCGGTAAAATCATTGCCGGTATACGCCGCCACCTGTCCGTCTGTCAACAGTTCCGCAGTTAAAAAGGAATCCTGCTTGATAAGGTAATAGCTCCGCGCATTATAGCCGCAAACCTCTATAATTACAGTATTTTGTTCGCGGTCGGCAAACGGAGTTAAATCGATTTCATCCACACGGAAAAAACCGCGCCCGGCACGCGCGGGACCGTAGCAGACAAATTTACCGTTTACCGACATTTGATAAATACCCGAGGTTGCAATTTTGGCGGTAATGCTTTTCCCTTTTCCGAAAACCGCCTTAAACTGGACTCGCAAATTCATTTCCTTTTCCCTGCCCGTTACCCAAACAGGCACTGCTTTTTCAAAAAAAACGTTCATTTTTTTGTCTCCCTGAAATTATTGCCCGGAGTACATTTCCCTGTACCTTCCGGGTGTTATACCGCTGTAACGCTTGAAAATTCTGATAAAGGTGTTGGGGTTTTCATAGCCTGTAAGGTATGTTACCTCCTGCACCGATTTCCCGCCGACCGTCAGCAATTCCTTTGCCTTTTCAATACGCACCTTATGGATATAGTCAAGCAAGCCGTTCCCGGTCTTTTTTATGAATTTAGCCGAAAGCGTTCGCGGATTCTGCTGCATCATATCGGCAATAAACGAAACCGACAAATCGGGATTGGCGTATTCGCGCTCCACGATTGCAGCGATTTCATCCACAAAATCGACCGTATTTTCATTGCTTTTTCCAAGCGTAATTATTTGCTCGAGCGTCTCGTAAAATTGCCGTCTCAAAACAGCAGGATCTCTGCAGTAAAGAATATAATCTATGCGGTCGCTCATAGCGTCTATTAAACCGTTTTTATCGGAATCGGCAAAATATTCCCCGCAGGTTCTCAAAAGCTCATAGCACTGGAGTGAAATGAACTCCGCCGAAACCCTGCTCCCGTGGCTTTTTTTATCAAATATCCAATCTATTGATTTACGGGCGCCGTCATAATCCTTGGCTTTTATCAAATTCAAAAAATGGAATTTTGATTCTATAATACGCGCGTATTCCGACTGCTCGCTGCGCTTACCCGAAATATCCTTGAATAAACACACGGTTTCCGATGAGTCAAGCGCAAAGTCCAAAGCGGCGCATGCGCGATAGTAGGAGCGCGAAACCGCCGTGAGCCCCGAGCTGACGCTGCCTATTCCGGCGCATACCGTATGTTCAAATTCCTTTTTGCAAACCTCGATAATCTTCTGTACGGGCAGCAGCATATCCTGTTCCTCAAGCGCAGAATCGGTTGAAAACAGGCACACTATTCTGTCGTTCAGCCGAGTTGAAACACAATCGCCGTAATCGCACAAAATGTTTTCGGTAACAAACTGCATAAGCGCATATTCCTGCTCGTTCTGCGCATTTGCGTCTGAATCTTTTAAATCGCATATTTCAAAATTTATTACAACAAAGCACCTATTCTCAATCGGAATACCCACGCGTTCCAATTGCGCGGTTTCCGCCTTTGCGTCAATAGGGGCACGCGCGGTAAGCAAATCGTTTAAAAGCTTTCGCCGCATAACGGTGCGCTGATCGTCGTTTTGCTGCTTTAACTGATTTACATAAATTACCTGCCGTGATACGATTCCCTCTATTGAGGATGAATCGTTGATGATTATTCGGTTAAGATTTCCGTCGTCGGGTCGCTCCAATATATTTTTAACATTATGCAAGGTGCGATTTTGGAAGAACAAGATATACGCTAAATACAAAAGCAGCAGCACGCAAATAATTATAATTGCAATTATTACCGGTATACCCGAACCGAACTGTGAAAAAAAACTGCCCGATTTTTCCCCGGAAAGGAACAATCTGTAAGGTCGCTCTGTAATTCGGGAGCCGTATATTTCCAATTGCTCGCCGTCGCTTGAAACAAATTCGTTCCCGTTATAGCCGAATGTGAGCGCCGAAAAACGCACTCCGACAGGCTTTACATCATTTCGGGCG
This sequence comes from uncultured Oscillospiraceae bacterium, assembly GCA_900549755.1. Lineage (GTDB taxonomy): Bacteria > Bacillota > Clostridia > Oscillospirales > Acutalibacteraceae > UBA737. Next base: position 597 of record URPQ01000067.1, on the reverse strand, counting down.
GAAAAAATGTATTCGTTTTCGCGGTTTATAACGGTTATGTTTTCATCCGACGGAAGATTTGAAATCCCAAGCATAGTACGCAGTGCAGTACGCTTGAAGTTGATAAACATTAGTCCGAGCGGCGTTCCGTCCTTTGTTGAAACGATTTGACGCACATAGCAAAAGTCGTCGATTCCCCGCCAAAGGCTTGAAGAAACCGGCTTATTAAGCACCGACAGCATATACATATCGGCATTATTTTCGAAAAACTTTAAATAGCCGCCGTAATCTGCGGTAAGGCAATCCTTAAAGACCTCCGGATTCATCTCCCGCCGCGAGCATACAGAAAGCACGCGGTTTTCGAAAGAGGTCATTAAAACCACATTATCAACAACCGGGAATGAAGAAATGTATGCGGTAAGCAATTCCTCGCACTTCTGTTTTTTACCGTCACGCAAAAGACCCATCTGGTAAGCGGCGTCCTTAGCATAAAACATTAGGGCAAGCTCTGACGCGCTGTCAATCATTTTATCAAATGAGTTTGCAACGCTTGTTACCGTATCTGTTCTTTGCTCGCGCTCGCGGCGTTCATAGCTTGCCGAAACAGAACGGGCGATA
>URPQ01000066.1 GCA_900549755.1 uncultured Oscillospiraceae bacterium | reverse complement strand
CTTGCCGTCCTTATAATAGTGCCCGGGCGGGAAAGGCATAATTTTACCGACAAGCCCCACAAGGTTTTTAGGCTCTGAGGCGAAAATCGGATTTCCGTCCTTATCAAGCCCGTAATAAAGCGGACGTATACCTATGGGGTCGCGCGCGGCGATAAGACTGTCCTTTTCGCCGTCATATATTATAAGCGCAAATTCCGCGTCCAGCCTTTTAAACATATCAGTGCCGTAAAGCTCATACAGCGGCAGTAAAATCTCGCAGTCCGAGTCGCTCTCAAAGGTATAGCCGCGCTTTATAAGGTCGTTCTTTATGGGTCTGAAACCGTAAATTTCACCGTTGCACACCAGCTTATTATTCTTGTATGAAAACGGCTGCATACCCTTATCGGTAAGCCCCATTATTGCAAGACGGTGAAATCCCAAAAATCCGTTATTAAGCTTTTCAATTCTCGACATATCCGGACCGCGCGAAACGGTCATATCAAAGCCTAATTTAAACTCCTCTTCGGGAATACGGCTTCCTATATAGCCCATAATAGAACACATAATTTTTTCCTCATTTCATATTTTTAAATGTGCAAAGGCTTCCCGATTTCATCGGGAAGCTGAGCGTGTCGAAAAAGTCGACACGCTCTTGGACGGGAATGCCGCTCGCTCGAAAATCAAAGATTTTCGGACTGCACTCTATCCCCGCCAATACCACCCCAGTGCCCTTGAAAAACCGCTTATTCAGCGGTTTTTCGCTTATAATGTGTTTTTCCGCCGCGCATGTCAGCGGAAAAACGAAAGATGCGGCGTGAACGCCGCAAAAATAAAATTTTAGGTTTATCGACAGACTGGGCTTCCCGATTTCATCGGGAAGCTCTTATGCTTTTTTAATACTGCTCAATATCCTGCAAAGCGTCGTAGCCTTCTTCGCCGGTGCGAACCTTTACAACGTTTTCAACGTCATAAACGAATATCTTACCGTCGCCTATGTGACCTGTGTAAAGCACCTTTTTAGCAGTTGCAATAACAAGCGATACAGGAACCTTTGCCACAACTATATCAACCTGAATTTTAGGCAAGAGTGATGTTTCAACCAAAGCGCCGCGGTAATATTCAGGCTGACCCTTTTGCACGCCGCAGCCCATTACGTGGCTTACGGTCATACCCGTAATTCCAATGCCGACCATTGCATTTTTAAGGCTTTCAAGGCGGGATTCCTTGCAGACGATTTCAACCTTTGTAATCTTTTGTCCGTCTGCCTTTGCAGGCACATCCGCCGCGACCTTTGGCATTTCTTTAACCTCAACCGCCTCGGCGACAGGCGTATCGCCCGTGACCGCAGTGGTTTCCTCGCCTTCGTCTATATACTCGGGAAGCATTGCGATTCCGCCGTAAGCGCTTTGCAAGCCATGCTCCTTAACATCCAGTCCTTCCATTTCTTCTTCACGCGAAACACGCAGACCGAGTATCTTCTTTATTACAAGGAACGAAAGAGTGATTGTAACGGCTGTCCATGCAGCTGTTGTGAACATACCGAGCAATTGAAGACCCAATTGCTTAAAGCCGCCGCCGTAGAAAAGACCTTCGCCCGCAATTTGGTTAGCGCCGAAGTTTACGCCGTCGCCTATGCCGCGGGCAAATGCGGGAGCGGACTTGGTGGCGAACAAGCCTACCGAGACAGTACCCCAAATACCGTTGCAGAAGTGAACCGCAACTGCGCCGACGGGGTCGTCTACATGGAGCTTGTAATCAAGGAACCAAACGCCGAATACAACCAAAAGCCCCGAAACCGCGCCTATTACTATTGCGCCGAACGCGTCGCACACATCGCACGGGGCGGTGATTGCAACAAGACCCGCAAGAGAAGCGTTTAAGCACATTGAAACATCTGGCTTGCCGTATTTAACCCAAGTGAATATCATAGCAACAACCGTTGCAACCGACGGGGCGATTGTGGTGGTAACGAATATCGAGCCCATTTCTTCAATAGAGGTTGCCGCCGCGCCGTTAAAGCCGTACCAGCCGAGCCAGAGAATGAATACGCCGAGGCAGCCTATCGGAAGATTATGACCGGGGAAAGCGTTAACCTTTTTAACCTTGCCGTTTTTATCTCTTGTGAATTTACCTATACGCGGGCCGACCATTGCCGCGCCTATAAGCGCGCATATACCGCCGACCATATGTATGCAGTTTGAACCTGCAAAATCGTGGAAGCCGAGCTTTGCCAGCCAGCCGCCGCCCCATGTCCAGTGAGCTTCAACCGGGTAAATAACCGCCGAGATAACCGCCGAATAAACGCAGTAGGAAAGGAATTTCGTTCTTTCCGCCATAGACCCCGAAACTATCGTTGCGGTGGTAGCGCAGAACACAAGGTTGAAAACAAAGTTTGCCCAGTCAAAATGCGCGTAATCGGTGAAAATATCAAATCCCGGTTTACCTATAATTCCCACAAGGTCTTCCCCGAGGAAAAGACCGAAACCGATAAGAATAAACATTACCGTACCGATGCAGAAGTCCATAAGGTTCTTCATCAGTATATTTCCGGCGTTCTTTGCTCTGGTAAAGCCCGTCTCTACCATTGCAAAGCCCGCCTGCATCCAGAATACCAACGCCGCGCCGATTAAAAACCACACGCCGTATACTTCGCTGTGTATAGCGTCATATATTGCTTGACTCATAAAAAATCATCCCTTAAAATCTTTAAAATTTCTTTTTATTTTACGCTGAAAAGCATATCACCGTAGGAAGGATACGGCCAGATTTCAGCCGGAACCATAGTTTCAAGCTCGTCTACGGTAATCCTAAGCTCGCTCATAGCGGCGAAAACCGCGTCCTTATAATACATTGAAAGCTCCTGCGTTTCGCTTATTTCCTTAGCTTTTAATACCGCCTGCTCCAATTTTTCGGTCTTTTTGTACGCCGCTGTGTTAAGCTTGCTTACCTTAGCCAAAAGCTCTTTTTCATAGCCTGACTCTATATCGCCACAGGCTGCCTTTGCAATGACCGTATCGGATAATTCGTGCGAATACTTGCTTACCGCAGGCAAAATATCCTTTTTCGCCATATCAATCATTGTAAGCGCTTCAATGTTGATTATTTTGCAGTAGTTTTCCGAAAGAATTTCGTATCTTGCGCGCATTTCGGTTTCGGAATAAACCTTGTGCGAAATAAAGAGCTTCATATTCTTTTCGTGCAGAGAATACGGCAGGCACTCGGGGGTTGAGCGCAGATTCAAAAGTCCGCGCTTTTCAGCCTCGGCAATCCATGCGTCGTCATAGCCGTTGCCGTTGAATATAATGCGCTTGTGGTCGGTAACAGTCTTCTTTATAAGCTCGTGCAAAGCCTCTTCAAAGTTAGCCGCGCCCTCAAGCTCATCGGCAAACTGCTTTAATTCTTCTGCAACCGCGGTGTTAAGCACAACGTTTGTGCAGGAAACGGACGAAGAAGAACCGAGCATACGGAACTCAAACTTATTGCCCGTAAACGCAAACGGCGAGGTTCTGTTGCGGTCGGTAGTGTCTTTGGGGAACTTAGGCAGCGTATGTACGCCTATTTTAAGAATTTCCTTTTCTTTGCCGCCATATGGTTCATCATTTTCAATCGCCTTTAAAACGTCGGTAAGCTCAGTACCGAGGAACATTGAAACTACTGCGGGGGGCGCTTCGTTAGCGCCGAGTCTGTGGTCGTTTCCGGCGGAGGCTACCGATACTCTCAACATATCCTGGTATTCGTCAACCGCCTTAATAACCGCGCAAAGGAAGGTTAAAAACTGCGCATTTTCATACGGTGTGTCGCCCGGGTTTAAAAGGTTTACGCCCGTATCAGTTGTAAGCGACCAGTTGTTGTGCTTGCCGCTGCCGTTTACTCCCGCAAAGGGCTTTTCGTGCAGCAGGCACACCATATGGTGCTTTTTAGCCACTTTCTGCATAATTTCCATTGTCAGCTGGTTGTGATCCGCCGCAATGTTGGTGGTGGTGAATATCGGCGCTAATTCGTGCTGTGCGGGCGCTACCTCGTTGTGCTCGGTTTTTGCAAGAATACCCAGCTTCCACAACTCGTCGTTCAGCTCTTTCATAAATGCCTGAACGCGCGGCTTTATAATTCCGAAATAGTGATCCTCAAGCTCCTGCCCCTTAGGCGGCTTTGCACCGAAAAGGGTACGCCCCGTATATATAAGGTCCTTGCGCTTGTTGTAAACGTCCTCGTCTATAAGGAAATATTCCTGCTCGGGGCCTACCGTGGTTTTAACCGACTTAACGTCTGTTTTTCCGAATAGCTTTAATACTCTTAACGCCTGCTTGTTTATTGCCTGCATACTGCGGAGCAAAGGTGTTTTCTTATCAAGCGCCTCGCCGCCGTAGGAGCAGAACGCGGTAGGAATACAAAGCACACCGTCCTTAATAAAGGCATATGAGGTCGGGTCCCACGCGGTGTAGCCCCTTGCCTCAAAGGTAGCACGAAGACCGCCCGACGGAAAAGAGGAAGCGTCCGGCTCGCCCTGAATTAACTCTTTGCCGGAAAACTCCATTATAACCTTGCCGTCCTTAGTGGGCGAAATAAAGCTGTCGTGCTTTTCAGCGGATAAACCCGAAAGCGGCTGGAACCAGTGGGTGAAGTGGGTAGCGCCTTTTTCAATTGCCCAGTCCTTCATAGCGTTTGCAACTACGGTTGCGGCGTTCGGGTCAAGGGAACGACCGTCCTTTATGGTGCGTTGCAGCGCCTTGTATGTTTCTTTGGGCAGCCGCTGCTGCATTACGCTGTCATTAAATACGTTGCTTGCAAAAATTTCATTGATTGAACTCATAACCGATCGTTCCTTTCAAAATTTGTGATAATAAAAGGCGGCAGCGGCGTGTATAAAAGGGAACGAGGTAGATAAAATCCCTTTTGCGACGCCGTTGCCGCCTTTTAATACCATATTTACAAAAAATAAAGAAACGGCAGACAGGTAAACTGAATTACCGACGTCATTGCCGTTTCATTGCGCTTATTATAACGCCGTGAATTTCACTTGTCAAGCAAAATTTTCAACAAAGCACATTTTAACGTATCTCACGTTTTTTACAAAATTTTATAAAGTAAAATTAAAAACAACTTAAATAAATTAGCATATTGCTCAAAGAACACAAAAAATAAGTTCAAAACAGGTCGAATTTCGGAAAATATTTGAAAACGGAATACTTGACAACTCCGCAATGAAATATTATAATAATCGTATATTATTTATATGACACAGAGCAACGGTGTTCGGTGATGTCAGGGGGCTTTTGTCCCCTTTAAGGCATCGGCGGGCACCGTTTTAAATTTAAAATTACAGGGAGGAACGGCAATGTATTCTTATGATGAGGTTATGACCTTTGTTGAGGAAGAGGACGTAAAGTTTATACGTCTTGCATTCTGCGATATTCACGGCAGGCAGAAAAATATTTCAATAATGCCGTCTGAATTAAAGCGCGCCTTTACCTACGGCGTATCCTTTGACGCGTCTGCGGTGGCGGGCTTCGGCGATGTGGTGAAATCGGATTTATTTTTGCACCCCGACCCCTCTACACTTTCGGTTTTGCCGTGGAGACCGTCCAACGGCAGGGTTGTAAGAATGTTCTGCGATATTAAATACCCCGACGGCACGCGCTTTGAAAAGGACGGCAGATATATTTTAATGCAGGCGGCCCAAAAAGCAAAGCAAGCCGGTATTTCCTGTTTTTTCGGCGCGGAATTTGAATTTTACCTGTTTAATCTTGATGATAACGGTGAACCGACCGACACTCCGTTCGATAAAGCGGGATATATGGATATAGCGCCCGATGATAAGGGCGAAAACGTTCGCCGCGAGATATGCTTTAACCTGCTTGAAATGGGTATTTCCCCCGAAAGCTCTCACCATGAGGAGGGTCCCGGGCAGAATGAAATAGATTTCAGATACAGCACGCCGCTTAACGCCGCCGATAATGCGGTCACCTTTAAATCGGTTGTTCAGACTATTGCCCGCAGGAATGGGCTATTCGCCGATTTTTCACCCAAGCCCTTAATGCACGAGAGCGGAAACGGGCTGCACATAAATGTCTCTGTTAAAGCGGAAAGCGGTGAGGACGTGACCGATAGCTTTATGGCGGGCGTACTTGAGCATACCGTTGAAATGACGGCGTTTTTAAACCCCGTAGCAGCGTCATATAAGCGCCTCGGTGAAAAGAAAGCGCCGAAATACGTTACCTGGTCGCCCGAGAACCGCTCGCAGCTAATACGCATACCCGCAGTTAAAAACGAAAGCAACCGCCGCATTGAGCTGCGCTCGCCCGACCCCGCGGCTAACCCATACATTGCATATGCCCTTATAATTTACGCGGGGCTGGACGGAATAAAGCGAAAATTAAAGCCCGCAGCGCCCTGCAACTGCAATTTGTTTACAGCCGACGGCAGCATTACCGATACGCTTGCAAATTTACCCGATACGGTTGAAAAGGCACGCAACATTGCAAAAAACAGCGAGTTTATAAAACGCGTTTTGCCGGAGGGCTACGCCGAAAGCATTTAAAGGAGGGATTAACGGGTGTACCGCGATAAAGCAACTCTCAGCGCGCTTATAGTTTCCTCCTCTCAAAAGGCTGCCGATTACTTGCAGGATATACTGTCACGGCTGCGGTTTTCACCCGTGGCGAACGCGGTAAGCATTGCGGAGGCAAAGCGACGGCAGCTTGAATACCGGTTTGATTTGGTTATAATAAACGCCCCGCTGCCCGATGATTTCGGGCTGGAGTTTGCTGAAGCACTTTGTACCGACAGCTCCGTGGGAGTTATACTTTTTGTTAAGGCGGAGCTGCTTGAGCAGGTAAGCTACAAGGTTGAGGATTACGGTGTTTTAACCTTCCCTCGCCCGGGCACAAGGCAGAGCATTACAAGCGCCATACGTCTTGCCGCGGCAACGCACAACCGCTTATCGGCTTTTGAAAAGCGGGCGGTAAAGCTTGAATCCAAAATGAAGGAAATAAGGCTTGTAAACCGTGCAAAGTGGCTGCTTATAGACCGCTATAATATGAGCGAAGAGGAAGCACACAAATACATAGAAAAAACCGCTATGGATAACTGCGCAACGCGCGGTGAAATAGCGGAAAATATAATAAGAACATACGAAAATTAGAAAGAGGCAAGGGAAAATGGAAGGTACGGTTAAAAAAACAAAGTATATTTTTGTAACGGGCGGCGTTGTATCTGGGCTTGGCAAGGGCATTACCGCCGCCAGTCTCGGCAGACTTTTAAAGGCGCGCGGGCTAAAGGTGGCGGCGCAAAAGCTCGACCCCTATATAAATGTTGACCCCGGCACCATGAGCCCCTATCAGCACGGCGAGGTTTACGTTACAGAGGACGGCGCCGAAACCGACCTTGACCTCGGGCACTATGAAAGATTTATAGACGAGGACTTAAACAAATACTCAAACCTTACAACGGGCAAGGTATACTGGAATGTTTTAAACAAGGAGCGCCGCGGCGAATATTTGGGCGAAACCGTGCAGGTAATTCCGCATATTACAAACGAAATTAAGGAATTTATTTATTCCGTGGGTAAAAAGACCAACGCCGATGTGGTTATAACCGAAATAGGCGGCACCACGGGCGATATTGAAAGTCAGCCGTTTTTAGAGGCTATACGTCAGGTAGGGCTTGAAGTTGGCAGGGAAAACTCGCTTTACATTCACGTTACCTTAGTGCCTTTCCTGCGCGGGTCGGATGAGCATAAAACCAAGCCTACCCAACACTCGGTTAAGGAATTGCAGGGCATGGGCATTAACCCGAATATTATAGTGCTGCGCTGCGACGAGCCGCTTGAAGATAATATATTCAAGAAAATTTCCCTTTTCTGCAATGTAAAGCCCGATTGCGTTATTGAAAATATGACTATTCCCGTGCTTTATGAAGCGCCTATTATGCTTGAAAAAAATCACTTTTCCGATATTGTTTGCCGCGAGCTTGGCATAAACGCGGGCGAACCCGATTTGACCGACTGGAACGAAATGCTCGACCGCATTAAAAACCGCAATAAAAAGGTTACAATAGGGCTTGTGGGTAAATATGTTCAGCTGCACGATGCGTATTTATCGGTAGCTGAGGCGCTGCGCCACGCGGGCTATGTTTACGGCGCGAGAGTACAGATTAAATGGATAGACTCTGAAACCGTGAATAATGAAAACGCTGCCGAGACCCTTGCCGGCTGCGACGGAATTTTGGTTCCCGGCGGCTTCGGTAACCGCGGAATTGAGGGTATGATTGCAACCGCGCGCTATGCCAGAACGCATAATGTGCCCTACCTCGGCATCTGCCTTGGTATGCAAATAGCCGTAATTGAATTTGCAAGGAGCGTTTTGGGGCTTAACGACGCTAACTCGGGCGAGTTTGACGAAAACTCCAACCACAAGGTTATAGAGTTTATGCCCGACCAGAACAGCGAGATAAACAAGGGCGGCACAATGCGCTTAGGCGCGTACCCCTGCAAAATAGCGGCAGGCACTAAAATGGCTGAGTGCTACAAGGCGGATGAAATTAAGGAACGCCACCGCCACCGTTACGAGTTCAACAACGACTACCGCAGCGATATGACCGCAAAGGGGCTTGTTATAAGCGGTACTTCGCCCGATAATCATATTGTGGAAACGGTAGAGGTGCCCGAAAACGATTTTTATGTGGGCGTTCAGTTCCACCCCGAGTTTAAATCCCGCCCGAATAAGGCGCACCCGCTGTTTATGGGGCTTGTAAAAGCAGGACTCGATAAACAAATGCGAAATTCGTAATTAAAAAACTCCAACCTGATTTGGTGTAAATCAAAGCAGGTTGGAGTTTTTTTGTCGCAATATGCAGCCTCATTGATTTTCAGCGTAAAGGAAACCGTCCGCAAGTGTATCGTCCTGTCGGTAATACAGCTTTCCGTAGAGATATAAAAACGCTAAGTGCCAAAATCAACGGTTTTTTCATTACCTCAACCCCCATAAAACACTGTCTATATATTTTTATGCGCAAACTGGCTGTTATATAATTCCGCGTAAAAGCCGTTCTTTTTGAGCAGTTCCTCATGCCTGCCCTGCTCGTAAACCCTGCCATCCTTCATAACGAGTATGCAGTCGGCGTCGCGTATTGTTGAAAGCCTGTGCGCCACAACAAATGAGGTCCTGCCCTCCAAAAGCCGCGTAAATGCGTCCTGCACCTTTATTTCTGTTCGGGTATCTATTGAAGATGTAGCCTCGTCAAGTATGAGCATGGGCGGCTTTAAAAGCATTACGCGCGCTATGCACAAAAGCTGGCGTTCGCCCTCCGACAATCCGTCATCGTCCGCAATAACGGTATCATAGCCTTTCTCAAGCCTTTTAATAAACCCATGCGCGCGCGCCGCCTTTGCCGCGGCTATGATTTCCTCGTCGGTCGCGTCCGCTTTACCGAAGGCAATGTTTTCCCGCACCGTACCGTTTTTAATCCAGGTATCCTGCAAGACCATTCCGAAATGCTCGCGCAGGCTGCGGCGGGTAATGTTTCTTATGTCCGTTCCGTCCACGGTAATTGAGCCGCCGTCAACATCGTAAAACCTTAAAAGCAGATTTATAAGCGTGGTTTTGCCGCACCCCGTGGGGCCTACCACCGCTATTTTTTTGCCCGCAGGGGCTGAAAAATCAAAGCCGCTTATAAACTTTTTATCCTTATTATAAGAGAAAGCAACATCATTGAACGAAACGTCTCCGCGCGGGTTTTCAAGCTTTGTATTGCCCTCGTCAGAAATCTCGGGCTTTTCGTCAATCAACTCAAAAAGCCGTGTGGCGCAGGCAAGTGCGTTTTGTAGCTCGGTTACAACGCCCGATATTTCGTTAAACGGCTTTGTATACTGGTTTGCATAATTTAAAAAGCTATACAGCTGACCGACATTTATTCCGCCGCCAATAGAGAAAAAGCTTCCAAATACAGCAACAGCTGCATATACAAGAGAGTTTACAAAACGTGTTGCCGGGTTTGTGATAGATGAAAAGAATGTAGCCTTTACAGAGCAGTCACGAAGGCGTTCATTGACCTCATTGAAGCGATCCATTACCTTTTCTTCCTGACCAAATGCCTTAACGACCTTCTGATTATTAATCATCTCATCAATAAGCGTAGTCTGCTCACCTCTAGTCTCGGACTGCTTCTTGAACAGATGAAATGTCTTCTTAGCAATGAAGCCTGCCACAAAAAATGAAATT
>URPQ01000065.1 GCA_900549755.1 uncultured Oscillospiraceae bacterium | reverse complement strand
GAGGTTTCCAGCAGTTCCATTTTGTAGCCGTAATCTTCAAATATTTTTAAAAATATTTTAAAGTGGCGCGGCAGCATATTAGGCACAAGTATTGTGTAATCCTTGCGCATTTCTTCGGTAAAGGGTATGTATTTACGCTCTTCCACTGCCGTCACTCCTTTCGTTAAGCGCGCCTATAAGCGAGCGCAGCCTTATTTTTACCGCGCCGAGGTTGGTTATCTCGTCAATTTTAATTTGTGTGTAAAATTTGCCGCGGCTTTCTAAAATTTCGCGCACCTCGTCTGTTGTAATAGCGTCCACCCCGCACCCGAAGGACACCAACTGCACAAGCTCGGTATCCTCATGCTCTGCGGCGTAGCGCGCCGCGCGGTAAAGCCGCGCGTGGTAGGTCCACTGGTTCAGTACCTTTACCGTGAAAGGCTCCGCAAGGCGGAAAACGCTGTCCTCGCTCACCACAACAAAGCCGAGAGTATTAGCCAATTTATCAATGCCATGCCCTATTTCCGCGTCTATATGGTAGGGTCTGCCCGCCAAAATCATAATGCGCTTGTTGTTTTCCCGCGCGAATTTAAGCGCCCGCGCGCCCTCTTCCCTTACGGCGTTCATATATTCGGCGTAACGCGTAAGTCCGTATTCAACCGCCGCTTTAACTTCCGATTTTGTAATTCCGTTATAGAACTTGCCGAGATAAGTGTAAAGCTCCTTTGCAAGCTCCTTTTTACTGTTTATATTAAGGTATGGGTATAAAAATTTAACCCGTTTAAGCTCTTCAACGTTGCCGTTTAAAAGCTCGGAATAATAGGCTACAACGGGGCAGTTGTAGTGATTATCGGTCATTTTTTCGTCCATATTGTAGGTAAGGCAGGGGTAGAAAATCGCGTCAACACCGTCCGTTATCAGCGTTTCAATATGCCCGTGCATTATCTTTGCGGGGTAGCACGCCGTATCGGACGGAATGGAAAACTGCCCCTTTTCGTAAATGCGACGGGTTGACATGGGCGATACTTTCACATTAAAGCCGAGCTTTGTAAACACCGCGTGCCAAAGCGGTAAAAGCTCGTACATACCAAGAGCCAGCGGCATACCCACCGTACCTCGCGCGCCTTCTTCGGATTTAAGACTTGTAAGGTAATTCCGCTTAAATTCATAAAGATTCGGCAGCTGCTCGCCCGCAGTCGCTTTACCCAGTCCCTTTTCGCACTGGTTGCCCGAAATAAATTTCTTGCCGTCACCGAATGAGTTCACCGTAAGCCTGCAATGGTTGGTGCAGCCCTGACACACCGCAGACTTTGCCGTGTGGGTAAAGCATTTTAAATCCTCGGGCGAAATAATGCCCGATTTTTCGCATTTTTTTGAATAAAGCGCCGCGCCGTAAGCCCCCATAAGCCCCGCTATTGATGGGCGTATAACGTTATGTCCTATTTCTCTTTCAAAGGCGCGCAAAACCGCGTCGTTATAAAACGTGCCGCCCTGAACCACTATTTTTTCGCCTAATTCCGCGGCGGAAGATGCGCGAATAACCTTGTAAAGCGCATTTTTAACAACGCTTATCGAAAGCCCTGCCGATATATCCTCAACCGTTGCGCCGTCCTTTTGCGATTGCTTAACGGATGAATTCATAAACACCGTGCAGCGGCTGCCCAGGTCAACGGGCGCTTTTCCCTCTAACCCCTTTGCGGCAAAATCGGCTATTGTGTAGCCCATAGCCTTCGCAAAGGTTTCAAGAAACGAGCCGCAGCCCGAGGAGCACGCCTCGTTTAACATTATGCTGTCAATCGCGCCGTTGCGTATTTTAAAGCACTTAATATCCTGCCCGCCAATGTCTAGTATAAAGCCCACGTCAGGCTCAAAATACTTTGCGGCGGTGTAGTGCGCTATTGTTTCAACGAGCCCCAAATCAACCGAAAAGGCGTGCTTAATAAGCTCCTCGCCGTAGCCCGTTACCGCCGAGCCTGCAATAGTTACGCGGTCGCCGCACTTTTTGTAAATTTCGGTCAGCTGCTCGCGCACAATTTCAACGGGATTGCCTTGGTTTGAAGCGTAGTAAGAATAGAGTATCTCGTTATTTTCGCCGAGCAAACATAGCTTTGTGGTGGTAGAGCCGCAGTCAATACCGAGGTAAGCTTTACCGCTGTATTTTTCAATATCCGCGTTTTTAACCGATGATGCGGCATGGCGGTGTTTAAATTCGTTGTATTCTTCCTCATTTCTGAAAAGCGGCTTTAACCGTCCCTTGCCAGAGGATACATTCGCCGCGTTTTCAACAAGGCTTAAAAGCTCATCGGCAGTGAAAATTTCGGGCTGTTGTTCTGCGTAGTAAGAAGCGCCGAGCGCCACTGCAAAGCGCGCGTATTCGGGAAATACAGCGTGTTCATCATCCAATTTAAGGGTTTCCTTAAACCTTGTGCGAAGACCCTTGCAATAATAAAGCGGACCGCCGAGGAATAGCACCTTACCGTCAATTTTTCTGCCCTGCGCAAGACCTGCAATAGTCTGGTTTACCACCGCCTGATAAATGCTTGCCGCAACGTCCTCCTTGCGCGCGCCTTGATTTAAGAGGGGCTGAATATCCGTCTTTGCAAAAACGCCGCAGCGTGATGCTATGGGGTAAAGCCTGCCCGCGTTAAGGCTTAGTTTATCCAGCTCGTCAACCGTTATGTTAAGCAGGGTCGCCATTTGGTCAATAAACGCGCCCGTGCCGCCCGCGCAGCTGCCGTTCATTCGCTCGTCTATTCCGCCCTTAAAGAAAATTATCTTCGCGTCCTCGCCGCCCAGCTCTATAACGCACGAGGTATCGGGTTCGCGCAGCTTTACCACCTGCGCCGTGGCGAAAACCTCCTGCACAAAGGGCATGTGAGCCGCCTCTGCAAGCCCCAAGCCCGCCGAGCCGGATATTGCCGCCTTTACCGCTTTATCCCCCGCAATTTCCTTTGCAAGGCGCAAAAGCTCCGCCGTTTTTTCGCGCACCTGCGAAAAATGGCGCTCGTAGCGTTCAAGCAGTATTGTGTCTCCCTCTCGCAACACTATTTTTGCCGTGGTAGAGCCTATGTCTATTCCTAAAAATAACTCTGTCGCGGTGTTTTGTAAATCCATTGCTTTTTCTATCCTCCGCAAATTACTATCATATTATTATATAACATTTAAGTTAAAATTACAACAGCGGAAAATTGTAAATTTTAAGTTAATTATGTGCCATACCTTGGCGCCTATAATACATCTGTTTTTTAATACAAATTTTTTAAATAAATATTGTTATATACGCCTTGATGTGCTATACTGCAATCAGGAATTTTATAATAAGCTCAGGTGAATAATATGCTGCTTGAAACTCAGGATCTGACTATTTGGATTTGTGATATATTTGAGATTGAGAGAACACCCACGACATTTACCACAGATAATGCGCCCTTTAATTTTATCAGCTGCCGTATAAGCGGAAAGGGCTATTTTAAGCAAAACGGTAAAATATTCCCCTATAATCCCGGGGAGCTGATTTTAAGCCCCGGAAATATAAGCTATTCACAGTGCTGTGAGGAAGACGAGCATTTAATAGTAATTCACAGCAAAATCGGCGGGTACTGGCCTAAGGAAATAGAGGTAATAAAGCTTTATGACCCCGAAGGAATGATAAAAGCCTTTAGAAAAATGTATGAAGCCTGGAAAAGCAAGCTTCCGGGCTACCGCTATACCTGTAATTACATTTTTTATAAACAATTGGCATATGAAACCTCTATGAAGGAGTACTCAAGCTCGCCTGCACTCAGCAGAATACGCCCGTCGGTTGAATATATGCAGAAAAATTTTTCAAACCCCAATATCACCATTCACGATATAGCCAAGCAATCGTTTATAAGCGATATTTATTTCAGCAAGCTTTTTATAAAGGCGTATAAAATGCCTGCCGTTAAATATCTTACCGAAATAAGAATAAACCATGCCAAAAGCCTGATTGCAAGCGAGGTTTACACCTTCGAGCAGGTTTCGTCGCTTTGCGGTTTCAGCAGCTATAAATATTTTTTTGAGGTTTTTAAACGCAATGTCGGAAAATCGCCGACTGAATTTCGCAAAGAAAACCCTGTGAATTACGAAATTATGTTTGACGGCGGCAGCCCATTTTAATAAGCCGCAGGCGGAGGAAATTTCTTCCCTCCGCCTGATTTGATAGCAGTAAAATAATCAAACAACCAGTTCTGCCGCTTTGTCTCCGTTCTTATGTAATCCGAACCCGTATTTTTCCCCGTCAATTTCCAGTGAATAATCACCGTAAAAGCCGCGCAGGTTAATACATCCGTTTTTATCGGTAATTTCCTGTTTTTCTGTGCGCCATTCGCCGTTTATAAGCCATGACAACATAAGAGCGGATTTTTTCGGGGTTAAATCTCTGTGGTAAAAACCGCCGCGGCAGTTATTTTCATCACAGTACCAATCCGCATTTTCAGATTTAAAGGCGCAGCCGTCAACCAAATTCCAATAAACAACCGACTCAACAGCCGGGTGGGAAAACCATACCGAGTAAATTATTCTTACAAGCTCCGCCTGCAACTCTTCATCCTCGGCAGTATCGCCGAAGGTGGGAATTGTAAGCTCAGTAAGCTCAAGGGGCAAGCCAAGCTCTGCCAAAACGTCAAGCGCCTTTAGGTGCATAAGCGGGCTGCCCTCGTTAAGGTGCTCCCTTACCGACGCGTCGTATTCCTCCTCGGTTCTTGCGGTGTTGCCAACAAATATATGGTGCTGTGTGCCTATTTTATCAATCGGCGTCTTATTAAGCAGACACTTCTCAAGCTGTAAAAAATAGGTGCTTCTGTAATTCATAATTGCAGCCTCCGCCAAGGGATAGCCGTCGTTTATAATAAGTTTTTCATTCGGCAGGTACTTTTTTGCCAACGCAAACGCCCACTCCACAACATCACGCCTGCCGCTTATTACCGATTGATTATGCCACCACCGTGTGCTGAGCGTTTCGTTTATGACCTCAAATTCATACATTCTGCCCGCGTAGCGCTCGGCAATTTCCGAAACGCGCTTTTCATAGTAATACTCCATCTGCTTCATATCACCTTTGGGCAGCCAATCGGGAATATAATTATCATAAACCAGGCAGTGAAGCTTAGGCGCAATGCCCTGCTTTTCGCAAAACTCAACGCAAAGGTCTGTCGGCGGGCGGCGAAGAATAAAAGGGCTATCCACAGAAAAGCGCGGCTTGCCCTGCTCGGGCTCAAGCGTGTTCCAGTAAAAAGGAACCGTGGCAAGGTTAAATAACTCCTTAAAAGCCTTTTCGTATTCGGCATTTTCCCTTTCGGTTTCAAAGCCTTTAAGCATAAATAAATTTCCACCGAACTTGAAATCGTGGCTTTTTTGAAGAATTTTCACGCGTTTCCCCGCAACGGGTCTGCCGCTTTTATCTGTAAGCTTAATTTGAATATTGCCCTTTCGGTTTTTTTCAATTCCGTCAGAAATACGCTTATCAATCAAAGGCATATCCTTATCAAGCATATCATACCAGATTTTTCTTCTTTCGTAAGAAGTCATAATTGCCTCCCGTAAGAAATGAAAAGTATAATAATAAAAGTAATTTTCAATTATTATTATAAACCTATTATATAGCTTACACAACCGAAAAAATCATACTCGATATCCGTTTTTTTATACTTTTATAAGTGCTTTACAGGTTATTCCGAGATTTTTTATTTTTTAATAATTTTCAATGCGTCAAGCATCCTTTTGCGGCTTATATCGGATGTATCGTTAATTGCACTCGAATTGCAAAGCTCATCGGCAAATTTTTCTACGGCGTCCGTTGGTATATTCAACTCCGAAAGACATTTGGGGAGCTTAAGTATTGTAAGCTCGTTTATCATATAGGCGCAATCCGAGCCGGAATAAGAAAGCTGTACCAAAAGTCCTACCGCAACAAGCTCACCGTGCAGGAAATTAAGTGTGTTTTCGTAGAAAAAGCTGCGACATTCCTCGTAAAATTTATGTGCAATAGCGCATTGGTTTGAGCCCTTACAAATACCGCTCACAATGCCTGTTATTGCAATTGCGGCAAAACTCACCCTTTCAAAGCTATCGGTTACGGTGCCGGTTTAAATACTCTCAAGTGCGCCCGGCACAAGCCTGAATTCAGCTAATTTTATACACAAAACTACGTTTTTAACTCATCACGATTTTTTAAAAAATCAAGTATTGTAAAAAAAGCAAGCAGCTGCAAAAAAGCAGTTGCTTGCTTCAGTCCGTCGATAAACTCCAAATTCTATTTTTGCGGCGTTTACGCCGCATTTTTCGTTTTTCCGCTGACATGCGCGGCGGAAAAACACATTGTAAGCGAAAACCCGCTTATTAAGCGGGTTTTCAAGGATACTGGGGTGGTATTGGCGGGGATAGAGTGCAGTCCGAAAATCTTTGATTTTCGAGCGAGCGGCATTCCCGCCCAAGAGCGTGGCGATTTTCGACACGCTCAAACAATAATTAAGCTTTCTTACAATAAACCTTAATCGTTTACGTAAGGCAGAAGAGCTATCTGGCGTGCACGCTTAATAGCGGTGGTAAGCTCGCGCTGATGAGCGGCACAGGTGCCGGTAACGCGGCGCGGAAGTATCTTAGCGCGCTCGGATATAAACTTGCGCAGACGCGCAACATCCTTATAATCAATAGCTTCTACACGGTCAACACAGAAATGGCAAACCTTTTTGCGTGCTTTTCTGTGCATTGCTCTGTCGTTTTTCTCGTTTTCCATTCTAACAAACCTCCTATATACAGGAATGAGATAAAATCAATTATCAGAAGGGCAGATCGTCATCCGACATATCGCCCAAATCGGCAAAATCGTTGCTGCCCGCGTTACTGTAAGACTGGGCAGGCTCTGAATTGCCTGCGGGTGCAGAATCACGCTTTGATTCCACAAATTGAATATTGTCTGCAACTACCTCAAATGCGGTTCTGTTGTTCCCGTTTTTATCAGTATATTTGCGGGTCTGAATAGAGCCCTGAATACCGATAAGATTACCCTTTTTGAAATACTTTGCAACAAATTCCGCCTGCTGGCGCCAGGCAACTATATTTATAAAATCAGTCTGCCTTTCTTCGCCTGAGCGAAAACGCCTGTCAACAGCGATTGAAAAGGAAGTAACGGAAAGTCCGCTCTGGGTTGTTTTAAGCTCGGGGTCGGCAGTTAAGCGACCTGTTAAAACCACTAAATTAAACATTTTCGTTCCTCCTTACTTCTTGATAACCATAGCGCGGAGAACACCGTCGGTGATCTTTGCTATACGCTCAAGCTCAGCCGGGAAAGACGGCTCGCTTTCAAAATTGAAGAAAACGTAATAGCCCTCTGCCTCGTCATTGATGAGATAAGCCAAGCGGCGCTTGCCCCAATCGTCAACGTTCTCAATTGTGCCGTGCTTTGCGATAAGGTCATTGAATTTTTCCTTTAAAGCCACAGTGGCATCTTCCCCCTGCGCAACGGATAAAACAATGGCTGCCTCGTACTTGTTTGTCATTTCTTTGCACCTCCCTTTGGACTTTTGGCCCCGCGAAAGCGGAGCAAGGAGCTAATTTTTATAATCAGCAAACTGTATTATAACAATTTTTTCCCTGCTTGTCAATAAAATTATTGCTTTTATTTATATTTGCCTGTATAATAAGGCTTGAAGGAGTGATTTCAAGTGCTGCTTACAATAGATATAGGTAATACAAACGTAACGCTCGGGGCGTATAATTCAAATATTCTTTCCTTTACCGCGCGGCTCTCGACCGACAGCGGCAAAACCTCGGACCAGTACGCGATTGAGATTAAGGACGTGCTTTTGCTTTACGGTCAGAGCTTTGAGGATATTGAGGACTGCATTATATCCTCTGTCGTACCGGCTGTTACTGAAAGCGTGGGCGGCGCGGTTTCAAAGCTGTGCCATATAGTTCCGCTGATTTTAGGACCCGGGGTAAAAACCGGACTTAATATAAAAATTGATAACCCCGCGCAGCTCGGCGCAGACCTTGTGGCGGGCGCTGTGGGCGCGCTTGAAGAATACACAATGCCCTGCGTTATAATAGATATGGGCACTGCATCCACCGTGAGCGTGCTTGACAGAAACGGCACGTTTTTGGGCGGGGTTATTGCGGCGGGCGTGCGGCTCACCCTTAAAGCCTTGACCGCTAATACCTCGCAGCTGCCGTCAATCCCCATAGAGGCACCAAGCTCGGTTATAGGCACAAACACCGTGGAATGTATGCAATCGGGGCTTGTTTACGGCACCGCCGCCATGATAGACGGTCTGCTTGACCAAATTGAAGAAGAACTCGGTGAAACGCCGACCTTCGTTGCAACTGGCGGACTTTCAAAGGAAATAATAGCCCACTGCAAAAAGAATATTATATACAGTGAAAATCTTTTACTTGAGGGACTGAAAGCCATTTACGAAAAAAATAATTAAAACAACCGCTTTTGCGGATAATATATAGGGCTGACGAAAGACAGCCAAATGAACTCTACTCGTAAGAGAGAGTATCGGAGGTAATGAATTATGTCAACAGAAAGAAAAAAACAAACAGAAAACCTTGTACTCGGCGCAATACTCACGGCAATCGTAATTGTGCTGCAGCTTTTGGGCGGATTTATCAAGTTCGGTCCGTTTTCCATTTCGCTGGTGCTCATACCTATAGTTATAGGCGCGGCGAAATGCGGCGTAAAAATCGGCACATGGCTCGGCTTTGTGTTCGGCGCGGTAGTGCTGCTTAGCGGCGGCGCAGCGGCATTTTTTGCCGTAAACGTTTTCGGCACGGTCCTGACGGTGCTGCTTAAAGGCGCGGCGTGCGGCTTTGCGGCGGGGCTTACCTACAGGCTGCTTGCAAAATACAATAAATATGCGGCGGTTGTTGCCGCGGCGGTTGTGTGCCCGCTTGTAAACACAGGCGTTTTTCTTTTGGGCTGCCTGCTGTTCTTCCTTGATACCATAAAGGCGTGGGGTGCGGGTCTCGGCTTTACAAATACCGTATCATATGTATTTTTAGGTATGGTCGGCGGAAATTTCCTGTTCGAGCTTGCCTCAAACATGATTTTAAGCCCTGTAATATTAAGAATACTGAATTTTAAAGAAAAATAACAATTTTTTAGTTTATAGAAAAAAGAGTGAACCCCTATATGCGTGGGTTCGCTCTTTTTTACACTTCTACGGAGGCTCAACAATATCACCGCCGGTAGAAATTACCTTTACGCCGTTTTGATTGAGGTGCTCCCCGAGCGCCATATTATTTGTTATTACCGTTATATCTTTTTTAGCGGAAAGATAATCCCCCATTCCCTCGCTTGTTGTTGTGCCGTTAATAAAGACGGTATCGCCGTCCGCAATAAACTCAGCGGCGCGGTTTGAAATTTTTCTTTTCCGTTAATTATTTTTCTATGAACGGCGTGTATCTGGGCTGGGTAATTTCATGGATTGCGGAATTACAGGCGCCTGGAAAAGTGAAGAAATACGAAATAATGAGTAAAATACCTATACATAACAATAACCCCCGTACATTTCAAGCACGGGGGCGTTTTGTATCAATATATTTCAAAAGCTATCTTTATCTCGCCAGCGGGTGGAACCTGGCGTAAGCCGAGGTATACTTGTTTTTAACAAACTGCGCATACACCTGTGTGGAGGATATATCGGCGTGACCCAGCATTTCCTTAATATCCTTAAGCTGCGCGCCGTTTTCAAGCAGATGCGCCGCAAACGAATGGCGCAGAGTGTGCGGGGTTATATCCTTTTTAATTCCCGCCTTTTCGGAATAATGCTTTATAATTTTCCAGAAGCCCTGGCGGGACATTGAGCCGCCGCTCATATTGGTGAACAGCCTGTCCTCGGTTTTATCGGTAACAATGTAGACACACTGGTACAACTGACTAATCAAGCATTGGAAATAATGCACCATGATAATGAGCTTATCAATATACGCAATTCTTGGGGAAATAAGATACCTGTGTGGAAACCGATATATAGCCAAGAACGTGCACAGCCGTTAGGAGTATCCCGCCAAAGTATGGCACAGAGTATTCAGATCGGAACAAATGGAATGACGTTGGGAGAATATCGTCAAGGAGACCAAGTCCTTCCTATCCTACTGAAAAACAACACTACAGGTTCTTTCCACATCAACGATCTACGTACTCTGCCTATATTCGGTACTACACCTGAAACGACGACACTGGAACAGGTAGTCAGTAATTTCGATTTCCAATATAAATTCTCTAATATAAAGAACTACAACCGTCAAATGGTAATGATGGCACAAGCCGATCCTCGCCGTGGCGTGAATGCCATCGCCGCC
>URPQ01000064.1 GCA_900549755.1 uncultured Oscillospiraceae bacterium | reverse complement strand
TATTTTTGGCAACCGCAGTGCCGAGACCCGCCACGCGGGATAAAAGCGGAGCAGACGCGGTATTAAGATCAACCCCCACGGAGTTTACGCAGTCCTCCACCACGCCGTCAAGCGCGCTGCCCAACTGCGCGGGCGGCATATCGTGCTGATACTGCCCCACGCCTATTGCCTTCGGGTCAATTTTAACAAGCTCTGCCAGCGGATCCTGCAATCTTCGCGCAATGGAAACGGCGCTGCGCAGGGAAACATCGTAATCGGGAAATTCCTCCGCCGCCAGCTTTGAAGCGGAATAAACGCTTGCGCCCGCCTCTGACACTACCATATACGAAAGCCCGTCATTTAATTCCTTTATAACCTCGGCGGCGAAAACCTCGGTTTCGTGGCTTGCCGTTCCGTTGCCTATGGCGAAAACCCTGACGGAGTGCTTTTTAACAAGCGCCTTTATTATAGCCTTTGCCTCTTCAACCTTGTTTTTCGGCGGAACGGGATATATAACTCCCGTATCGAGCACCTTTCCCGTGCCGTCCACAACCGCCACCTTGCAGCCTGTTCTGTAGCCGTGGTCAAGCCCTATAGTCACCTTATCCTTAACGGGCGGCTGCATAAGCAGCTGGCGTAGATTGGTGGAAAATACCTTAATGGCTGAATTGCTTGCCTTTTCGGTTAAAGCCGCCCTTATTTCCCTTTCGACAGATGGGAAAATGAGGCGGTTATATGCGTCGGTCGCCGCCGCCCTTACGGTCTCGGTGGCGGGCGAGCCCTCTTTTATATGGTTTTTACCTATAATAAACATCGCTTTATCGCTGTCAAGCTCAAGCGATACCTTTAAAATACCCTCTTTTTCGCCGCGGTTTATTGCAAGCACGCGGTGGTCGGGAATTTTAGCGACCGATTCGGAATAATCCTTATACATTTCGTAAACGCCCGCGTCCTCTGCCGCCGCCTTTACGTTTAAAATGCCGTGTGCCGAGCATACAAAACGCAGGCGCTTTCTTATATCCGCGTCGTCAGATATTTTCTCGGCGATTATATCCATAGCGCCCGCAAGCGCTTCCTCCGCCGTTTCAACGCCCTTTTCCTCGTTTATGTAGTCGGCGGCTATTGCTATCGGCTCAGGGCAATCAGGATTTTGCGCATAAATCAGGTCTGCTAAGGGCTCAAGCCCCTTTTCCTTTGCAACGCTCGCCCGCGTTTTGCGCTTTTTCTTGTAGGGTCTGTAAATATCGTCAAGCTCGGTAAGTGTCTTTGCGCTATCGATTGCGGCAGATAATTCATCCGTCAAAGCGCCCTGCTCCTCTATCGACGCCTTTATCTTCTCCCGCGTTTCGTCCATATTGCGCAGGTATTTAAGCCTTTCGTCCAGTTCGCGCAAAACCTGGTCGTCAAGCGAGCCTGTAGCCTCCTTGCGGTAGCGCGCAATAAAGGGTATGGTGTTGCCCTCGTCTATCAGCTTTACCGTGTTTTCAACCTGAAAGGGTTTAAGCGAAAATTCCTCTGTTAATGCTTTTAGTATATCCATTTTGTCACCTGTTGCTGTTTTCTATTATTTTTTCGGCGGTATTAAGCCCGTCCGCCGCGGCAGACATTATTCCGCCGGCATATCCCGCTCCCTCGCCGCAGGGGTAAACGCCGCGGCATGAAACGCTGCAAAGCTCTTCGTTCCTTACTATTCTTACAGGGGAAGAAGACCTTGTTTCGGGGGCGGTAAGCACCGCCGATTTATCGGCAAAGCCCTTTATTTTGCGGTCGAAAAGCATAATTCCGTTTTTAAGCCCCGACAGTACAAATTCGGGGAAAATACCGCCGAAATCGGACACAACGGGTTTTGGCTTTACGGTGGGTTTAACGCGCGTAAATTCCGCCTTTTCGCCGAAAACAAACGCCCCAACCGTGCTTACAGGCACGCCGCCGCCCGCAATGCTGTATGCCGCTTGCTCTATTTTTCTTTGAAACTCGCAGCCGCCCAAAACGCCGCCCTCAATATCCTCGGGCAGCACACTTACCAAAAGCGCGCTGTTTGCGTTTACTCCGTCGCGGCGGCTGCGGCTCATACCGTTTACGGCAACGCCGCCGTCTTCGCTTGAAGCGTTTATAACCTCGCCCCCGGGGCACATACAAAAGGTGTATACTCCCCTGTTATCGGGGTGAGCGGAAAGCTTGTAATCCGCCGCCGAAAGCGCGGGGTGGTTAGCAAAATCACCGTACAAGGCGCGGTTTATATCGCTTTGCAAATGCTCTATTCTTACCCCCACCGAAAACGGCTTTCTTATAAGCTCAAATTCCTCGTTTATAAGCATACTAAAGGTATCCCTTGCGGAATGACCCGTTGCAAGTATCAGCGTATCGCAGGGAATTTCCTCCCCGCCGACTGTAACCGAATAAATACCGCCGTTTTTGCGGTTTATCTTATCCAGCCGCGCGCCGAAACGCACCTCGCCGCTAAGCGCCGTTATCTCGTTTCGTATGCTTTTAACCACTCCAGAGAGTATATCCGTTCCGATATGCGGCTTTGCGTCGGTTAATATTTTTTCGGGTGCGCCGTGGCTTACAAATACCTTTAAAATTTCGCGGCAGCGGCTGTCCTTTATTCCGGTATTCAGCTTTCCGTCAGAAAAAGTTCCCGCGCCGCCCTCGCCGAACTGAACGTTCGATTCGGTATTTAAAGCCCCGCCCGCAAAAAAGTTTTCAACATCGCGTATGCGGGTATCAACATCCTGCCCGCGTTCAAGCACCAAGGGGCGCATACCCGCGCGCGCCAGCGCCAAGGCGGCAAACATTCCCGCAGGTCCGAACCCCGCAACCACGGGGCGTGTGCTTAATTTACCCGCCTTTTGCCAAATGTACTCAGTATCACTGTACAGCAGCGCGCCGTTTTTCTCAAAACGTTTATCGTTTTCGGTTGAGACGAGCAGCGAGCAGCAAAAATGAACGTCGTTTTTATGCCGCGCGTCCACCGATTTACGGAAAAGCGACGCACTTTTTATATTTTTCCTGTCGGTTTTAAGCGCCTTTGCCGCCGCATATATCAAATTTGAAAAATCGTAATCAAGCGGCAGCTTTACATTATTTATTATCAGCATTTGTTATTCGCTCCCGCAATATTTTCCGCGGCGCAAAGCGCGCTCGACCATGCCCACTGCAAATTAAAGCCGCCGCAGTCGCCGTCAATATCCAGTATTTCGCCTATGGCATAAAGCCCCTTATTATCACGGCTTTCCATGGTTTTGCAATTAAACTGCGCCGTGTCAAGCCCGCCCGCTGTCACCTGCGAATTGGCAAAGCCCGTAGTGCCCGTAATTTTAAAGCGCATATCCTTTAAAAGCGCGGTTATCCGCTTTATATCCTGCTTTGTAAGAGTACCTACGGAATTTGATAAGCCAAGACCCGCGCTCTTTATAATTATCTGCCCGAGCCGCTTATTAAGCATACCCGTAAAAAATTCGTCAAGTCTGCGCTCTTTAAGTCTTTCAGCCCTTATATCAAGCTCGTTTTCAAGCGTGGAAAAATCTATGTCGGGCATAATATCAAGCGATATTTCGCAGCCGCCGTTTCTCTCCGCCGTGCCTGAAAGCTGCAACACAGGCGGGCCCGAAAGCCCGTAATCGCAGAAAAGCACCTCGCCGTACTCTTTGCGCAGCACCTTTCCGCCTTTGAGCAAAGAAACGTCCGCGTTGATTTTTATGCCTTTAAGCTGCTTTACAATATCCGTAGGGGTTTTTAGCTGAACAATTGCGGGCAGTGTTTCCACCGTATCAAACCCCGCTTTTTTCATAATCTGCAAAACAGAGCCTGTGCAGCCATATTTTTCGCCGCCCGAAAGCAGTCCCGCCGCGATTATTATGTTCTTTGCCAAAAAGCTCATATTCCCCGCTATTACCTTGTAAAGCCCGCCTTGAACCTGAATATTGGTAACCGCCGTTTCGGTGCACACCGTAACGCCCAGTTCCTCCGCCGCAAAGCGCAGGCAATCCACTACCGAAGCCGCCTGAAGCGACGCGGGGTAAGCCTTATCCCCCTCAAATACAAAATCTACGCCGATTTCCTTGAAAAACTCTTCGCAAACCGCTTTGTCAAAGCGGGTAAGCGCATATTCGGCAAAATCGGGGCGCTTGCCGTGGTAGCGGGAAATATCAATATTCTTATTTGTTATGTTGCACCTGCCGTTACCCGTTGCGGCAAGCTTTTTGCCCACGCGCGGCATTGCCTCTAAAAGCCTTACGCTTAAATTGCCGTTACGCTTTTTAAGCGCAACCGCCGCGCACAGCCCCGCAGCGCCGCCGCCTATAATAATCACATCGTTTTTCATAATCAGTGCCGTTCTTCAAAATTTGAGTATGTTTCGCAAAACCGTGCCTGAAAGGACGGTTCTTCGTCTCCTGCATATAAATGAGATAAATCCCCGAAGCCGCACATACGGAAAGCCGCCGCACCCTGCTCTCGTTCTTCGGTTACAAGGGTAGTAACCGAGCTTGGCAGCGCGCAAAAGTTATGCCACAGTACCACAGGCGAAATTCCGAGCAGGTGTGAAAGAATTACGCACTCGACCCCGAAATGGCAGAAAAGCGCAACCGTCTCGCGGCTTTCGCGCTCTACCTGATATATATTGCCGTTACGCACATAGCCGTGCTTTTTCGTTATTTCATCAATACCCGCGCAAACTCCGTAATATTTTTCCCTTATGTTTCCGCTTTGCATAAGCGGCGTTTTAAGCCACCTTTTATTATCGTAATAGTCGCTTTCCGCCGTCCAGTAGCGCGGCAATAAATCCCACGGAATACGCTTGTTACCAGATACCGGGTCGATTATATACCCGTCAAATTCCCTTAGCCAATCGCATATTTCGGCGGTTTTGCCGAGGGCTTTCAATGTAGGCTCGGCGGTGGCTTTGGCTCTGCCTAAGGGCGAACAGTAAATATCGCCTATATTCTGCTTTAAAAGCCTGTCTCTTAAAAGCAGAACCTCGCGTTTGCCCTTTTCGGTAACCGAATCAATTTCATAATCGGGGTCGCCGTGGCGGATTATCAGTATTTTCATATTTCGGTTTCCTCCTTATATCCCGCCTTTTTAAGAATTTTTATATCCTCTGCGGTGGGGTTATAAATATCGGGGCGGCGCTCCTTTGTTATAAGCAGCGATTTTATTCTGCGCCACTCGGCGATTTTTGCGTGATTGCCCGAAAGCAGCACCTCGGGCACTTCTTTTTCGTGCCACACGGCGGGGCGGGTATACTGCGGGTATTCAAGCAGCCCCGAAAAGTGGCTTTCCTCTTCAAAGCAAATATCATCCGATAAAACGCCTGGTAACATTCTGCACACTGCGTCCGCCACCGTGAGCGCGGGCAGCTCGCCGCCTGTTAAAACATAATCGCCTATGGAAATTTCCTCATCCACTATTTCTTCAATAACGCGCTCGTCAACCCCCTCGTAATGCCCGCAAATCAGCATTACGCGGTCAAGACGGGATAATTCCCTTGCCTTTTCCTGGGTGAATTTTTCGCCCTTTGGCGACATATATATAACGCGCGGCTTTTCTTCGGTTTCGGAAACAAGGCTTTTGTAGCAATTGTAAATGGGGTCTGCCGCCATTATCATTCCCATTCCGCCGCCGTAGGGCATATCGTCCACCTTATTGTGCTTATTCCCCGCAAAATCACGTATATTCGTGCAAACTATTTCAACCTTTTCGGCTCTGCGCGCCCTGCCTATTATGCTTTCGCTCATAACCGTTTCGCACATTTCTGGGAAAAGGGTAAGAATATCAATCCTCATCGTCAAAAATTCCTTTCATCGGGCGAATTATTACCCGCCAGTTTTCAGGCTCGGCTGATACTATAACCTCGTCTATTGCGGGAATAAGGTATTCCTTGTTGTTTTTGGTTATATGCCATACGTCATTAGCGCCGGTAACCGAAACGTCCGTCACCGTGCCGTATTCTTTTTCGCTGTCCGCGTCATACGCGGTGCAGCCTATTATATCTTCAACGAAATATCTGCCCTTCGGAAGACAAGCGTCCTCACGGTCGATATAGACCGTTTTCCCGCGCAATTTCTCCGCCTGCTCGATAGTTTCGGTATTTTTAAAGCTTGCAATTACAACGCCGCCGTGCGGCTGCGCCTTTAAAACG
The DNA here is from genome assembly GCA_900549755.1 of uncultured Oscillospiraceae bacterium. Classification (GTDB taxonomy): domain Bacteria; phylum Bacillota; class Clostridia; order Oscillospirales; family Acutalibacteraceae; genus UBA737. The sequence continues at coordinate 4,286 of URPQ01000064.1, read as the reverse complement.
GTCACGCTGTTTTCACCGTTTTCATCAAGATACAGTTTTTTAAAGCGCGTCAGAAATTCGCCCGAATCAGCCCACGGTTGTATTCTTACCATACCTCTGACGCCGTGTGTACCTACAATTTTACCCGTTTCAAGATATTTTTTAATCATAAATCCTCCGAAAGAAAAAGAGCCGGACAAGCGCTGTCCGACCCCTTGATAATCAGTCTATTTCAACCGATATTCTGCCGTTTTCCCTGTTGGCGGCGGCGCGCATTACAACACGTATAGCCTTGGCAATTCTGCCCTGCTTGCCGATAACGCGACCCATATCATTTTCAGCAACGTGAAGATGATAAACGGTAACGCCCTCTTCATTCGGCTCATCAACAGTAACGTTTACCTCGTCGGGATTTTCTACAAGCCCCGAGGCAATGCAAATAAGAAGCTCTTTCATTGTTTTACCTCACAAGAATATTAAAGAACGCCGTTCTTTTTAAGCAGCGCTTTTACGGTGTCGGTAGGCTGAGCTCCGTTGGATATCCACTTTTTAGCCTTTTCAGCGTCAATATTAACAGCTGCCGGATCCTTTGTGGGATCATAGGTGCCTATCTCTTCGATAAAGCGACCGTCGCGCGGATATCTGGAATCAGCCACAACAACGCGGTAAAAGGGAGCCCTTTTTGCGCCCATGCGGCGAAGTCTGATTTTTACTGCCATGGTATTACACCTCCGTATTCATATTATCTATGTTTAAAATATGTGCATTTTCACCCTGTCGGGCGTAACACACATTTTAAAAACCCATTCCGTTTTTGCCCGATGTTCTCAGGTTATGCATCATTCGGCGCTTACCGCCCTTTGTGTTCATCTGCTTGAACATCTTTTTCATCTGCTCGTACTGGCGCAAAAGCTTGTTTACGTCCTCTACCCGCATACCCGAGCCTGCGGCTATTCGCCTGCGGCGCGAGGCATTTATTATATCGGGCTTTTCGCGCTCCTTTTTGGTCATTGATTTTATAATTGCCTCAATGCGGAGTAACTGGCGGTCGTCAATATCAACATCCCGCAGTTGCTTATCCATACCCGGCAGCATTGAAAGTATACTCTTTAAAGAGCCCATTTTCTTTATCTGGCGGAACTGCTCCAAAAGGTCGTTCATATCAAAGCGGTTTTCTTCGAGCTTTCTTGCTGCCTCTTCCGCTTTTTTCTGGTCCATTTCGCTTTCTACCCGCTCTATAAGCGAGAGAACGTCGCCCATTCCCAGTATTCGTGACGCCATTCTGTCGGGGTGGAACTCATCAAGCTCATCCAGCTTTTCGCCCACGCCCACAAACATTATCGGCTTGCCCGTAACCGCCCTTACAGAGAGCGCCGCACCGCCGCGCGTATCACCGTCAAGCTTGGTTAAAATAACGCCGTCAATTTCAAGAATATCGTTAAACGCCTTGGCAATGTTTACTGCGTCCTGACCTACCATTGAGTCTATAACAAGCAGTATGTCGTTTACCTCAACCGCCTCGGTTATGCGCTTAAGCTCAGCCATAAGCTCATCGTCTATGTGCAGTCTGCCCGCCGTATCGAGTATTACGAAATCATAGCCGTAATCCCGCGCGTGGGCTACCGCCTTTACCGCGGTTTTTTCGGGCTTTTCTGTCCCCATTTCAAAAACCGGGGTATCAACCGCCTTGCCTACCACCTTTAACTGCTCAATAGCCGCAGGGCGGTAAATATCGCAGGCTACAAGCAGCGGTCTGTGCCCCTGCGATTTTAAATACTTTGCAAGCTTTGCCGAGTGGGTGGTTTTACCCGAGCCCTGAAGACCGCACATCATAATAACGGTGGGAATTTTATTTGATATTTTAAGCCTTGCCTGCTCGCTGCCCATTAAAGCGGTAAGCTCTTCCTTAACTATTTTCACCACCGTTTGCGGGGCGGTAAGGCTTTCCATAACGTTTTCGCCTATGCACTTTTCGGTAACGGCGTTGGTAAAGTCCTTTGCAACCTTATAGTTAACGTCCGCCTCCAAAAGTGCTAAACGCACCTCGCGCATTGCGGTTTTAACGTCCGCCTCGCTTAATTTTCCCTTAGAACGCAGGCGCTTGAACACGCCTGACAGCTTATCGGATAAATTATCAAACGCCATTTACACACACTCCTAAAGCTTTTCTATAATTTCGGCAGCCTTTTCAGCCGCCTTTTTATCCCCCGCTTTTAAATCGGAAAGTACGGCGCGCAGCTCTTCAAAGCGCTCGCAGTAGCGACATTCCTCTTCAAACGCGTTAAGGCTTTTAACCGCACGCTTTATCTGGTCGTTTACGCCCTGGCGGGTTATGCCCTCGTTTTCGGCAATTTCGGAAAGCGACAAATCGTCGTTATAATAATAAGCAGTCAACTTTCTCTGCTTTTCACCCAAAAAAGCGCCGTAAACATCCAGCAAAGCGGAAATATGCAAATTTTTCTCCATAAAAGCACCTCACCTGTAAAGTTCAGAGCTTTACAGGTGAGATTATAGCATATATTTACTTGTATGTCAAGTATTTTTCTTTACAGCGGCCAATTTTCTTTTCTTTGAATATCCCTGAATATCTTGTTCCATTTCAAAGCGTCCATACCGTCTATTTTTCATAAATCCGATAAAAATTGTCATATGTATATTCTTCAACCATGCCGTCGGCAAGCTCAAGTGTTACGGTAGGCTCAGCGAAGGACGGGTCGTACCATTCAAACTCATTGCCGTATTCGTATTCTTTAGTTTCGACGTTTTCAAATATTATCGGCTCGGCTAAATACAAATCATACACAAAGCACTCGTTTTCTTCACCCAGGTTTTCAATATGCCCCTCTACCCCTTCAAGCAGAGGTTTACCCTGAACAGCCGAAATGCTTACAGGCACAAGCTCCGCCTCATCCGCCGCGGCAGCAAACGGTAAAGCCGCAAACACTACAAGAGCCGCAATAACTACTGATAAAAGCTTTTTCATAAATTCGCCTTACCCTTTCGGTATTACATTACAGTAATTTCCTTAAAATGTCAATACTGCCTTCTCAGCCCCTTTTTACTTTGCTGAATATTATGTTCATTGCAGTATATATGCATATAAGCAGCACTATGCTGCCGCCAAGAATTGCGTACATTGCGCCTACAGTTACCTTTGTGCCGAAAAATTCAAGGTTACAGTCTACACTGCCGCGTATAGCCTCCACCACCTCAGCCGGAAAGCCCTGTGTTTTCATTTCGGCAAATACGCCGCGCATTGCGTGGTTTCTCAAAAGACTTGTGCCGTAGGTTCCCGGCAGGAAGGAAAGCACATTTTGCAGCCCGCTGCCGAAATTGGAAATAGGCATATATGCCCCGCATATAAAGCCGTAGCCGGCGCTCACTATTGTGCCTACCGCCGATGCCTGACCATCGGTTGATAAAAAGAAATTTATGCAGGAGGAAAGCACCGTGCCGAACATTGTAAGCAGAAAAACATCCAGTATCATAAGCGCAATATCCGCCGCCGATAAATACCAGCCTACCGCCGAAAGGTATATAAAACCGGCACCCAGCGCCGCAAAGCTTATAATAAGGGTTGAAATAAGCGTTGATATGTAATAGCTGAGTCCCAATGTGCCGAAATGAACGGGCGAAACAGTCAGGTCATGTCGGGCACCGCCGGTTTTATCCTTTATCATTAAAAGATTGGAGCAAAACGCCACCGTAACGCAGCTTACCGCCAAAAGCGATGAAATAAGCTGACCGCCCACGCAGCCGTTCAGCACCGCGTCCGATATGGACGCCCCCGCCGCTTTCAGTGCCGAGCGGAAAGAATCGTCATACACCTTTTTCAAAAATGTTGAATATAAAACAAGCAGTATTATGGGGGTAATAAGGGAGGATATAAACATTCCCTTATCCTTAAAATACAGCTTTGTGTTACGCTTCACAAGTGCCCAAAGTCCTGTCATTTCCGCTCACCCCCTGTTAGTCTTTTGCCGGTCACAGCAAGAAAAACATCATCCATTTTACCCTTGGTTATCTCATAATCGCGGAATATTTCGGGATATTTAATAATCAGCTCTGTTGCCGCCGCGGTATTCGGCACCGATATGCGAAATGCATCGCGTATAGCCTCATACGGTGCGTTAAGGCGTTTTACCGTTTCCTCTGTTTCTCCGTACAGGGTTATAAAATCGCCCGTATATTTATTTTTAAGCTGCAGCGGAGTACCCTCGGCGGCTATTTGCCCCTTATCAAGAATAACAACATAGTCGGCGTCCGCCGCTTCCTCCATGTAGTGCGTCGTCAGAAAAACTGTCAGC
>URPQ01000063.1 GCA_900549755.1 uncultured Oscillospiraceae bacterium | reverse complement strand
ACATAACGAATTGTTTAAACGAGAGGAAATGGTTTGCACCAAAACGCTTTACAACTATGTTTCGCTTGGATTGTTGCCGATTAAAAACATCGACCTGCCCGAAAAGCTGAAGCGGAATACAGCAAAATCGCAAGCTATCAAGAACAAAAAGAAGCTCGGCAGAAGCATAGAGGAACGCCCCGAATGCGTTGAACTGAGAAATGAATTCGGACATTGGGAGATAGACAGCGTTCTCGGACTGAAGAATGAAAATGAGCCTGTAGTTATTACACTTGTGGAACGGATGACAAGAATGTGCCTTTGGATAAAAGCTAAAAATCATACGGCAGAAGCAATGCAAGAAGCCTTTGAAGATGTGGTATCAATGTTTTTAAGCAAGAAAAATCAGGTGTTTAAAACCGTAACCGGAGACAACGGCTCTGAATTTGCCACATTGGCGGATTTTGAAAAATACGGAATGTCGGTATATTTCACGCACCCGTATACATCCTGCGAGAAAGGTACAAATGAATGTCATAATAAAATGCTGCGCAGATTCATTCCAAAGGGTAAGCCGATCAGTTCTTATACAGCCGAAGATATTTGCTATTTTGCCGATTGCATAAACGGATTACCGAGGAAAATTCTCGGATACCGCACCCCAGAAGAGCTGTTTGAGCAGGAATTAGATAAAATTTACGCCGCCTAATGTCGCGCCGCTGTGGTTTTCCTCCGTTCGGGGCTACGCCCCTCTCTTCGTAAATCCACAGTCCTCTACCATAAAGTCACTGCTATTTTAATTTTGTTTCAACTTGCTATTGCAATTTGCGTTTATTTTTCTTTAATGCAATTTTTACTGTCGGTAAATCATAATATTATAAATTACAATTTTCCCCAAAAAACTCTATCAGCTTGTGTACGGGTTAGAAAATTTATTATAAAACTGTAACGGTTTTGTTCCTTTATAAAATGTATTTAATTCCATATAATTATATTGATGAATTTTCAAAGGAGATTTGCATATGAAAAAGATTTTTATCATTTTTTAACTGCTTCAGTTATTTCTATGCTTGCAGGCTGCGGTGAAAGTAATCCAAAAAACGCTTCGTCACAATCAAAGCTCTCTGAAGGGAAAAATGTAATATATACTTCGGGCGGAGCCTCTCCGAATTTAAAAATTGAAATAACCAATACAGACAATACCGAAAATTCAATTAAATCATTATCGGTTTTTACGAACGATAATGAGAAGCTTCAAAATATAATTCCGGCGGAAAACACTTCCTTTACAAAACAGCCGATTTATTTCCGCGATATAAATTTTGACGGACATGAAGATTTACTTATACCCTATCAGAGAACGGCGGCAGCCGAATACTTTATAGGATATATTTGGAATGAAAGCAATAAGCAATTCACATTGGCTCCCACTTTTCAGTCGTTGGCTAATGTTTGTTTGGATGCAGAAAAAAAGGTTCTCTTGTCAAACCGTTCTGCGGACAAAACAACATTTTATTCTATCAGCAGCTATAATAATCAAACAAAAGATTTTATAACGCAAAAAACATTTTCTTATTATTCAAACGGAGCTGAAACCACTTATACGGAAGAGGCGTTAATTGACGGTTCTCTGCAAAAAACATCGGAATTCACTTTGCCGTCGAATAACAATTATTACGCCGCAAGCCCCGAGCTGTCAAAATACCTTTCCGATGAATCCGTATGGAATTTAAACGGCGGTGAATGGAAAAACTATCTGATTCCGCCTTCTGAAATTACAGATAAGTAGATATAGTATTTGTGACAAATAAAAATCCGAGATTAAATCATTTTGATAAATCTCGGATTTCTAATTTTTATAAATACCTTATGTCAAATTGCGGAATAAACCACAAAAGCTCCGTAATCACTATTGGCAGGATAGGTGATAGAACTACCGTCAGATTTAATTTGCCCCCAGGTTCTGTTACTTTTTGTGGGTTCGACCGTAGGATCACGCATATAATCAGCTCGATTCATCTCATATGGAGTATCGCTTATGCCTATTGCAGCCGTGCCGTTATTCGCCGCCGCACGAGCCTCTTCCATTGTGCAGGGCTTCCAGCCCATATAGTTATTGGTCTTAACGGTTTCAAAAACCTCTTTCATATCCCCGCCGGGCAGCGCGTCATTTCTTCTTTCCCCGCTCCATACAATACCGCCTGCAATTCCGTCATATTTAAAATTAGCCGCCCTAACGTTTGAGCCGTGCTCGCTTTCAAGAGTATACGTAATAATCCGTTTATATCCCATAGCCTTACCGACGCGAACGCAAGCGCCGTAAAGGTTAATCATTATTTAGATTTTAACATATCGGGTCATTCGGGATTGCCCGATTTTCTTGATTTGTCCGTTTCTAACCATTTTGCTCAATACTGCTTCAACAGTTGTAGGGCTGACATCCGGCAGGACACTGCATATATCTGCCTTGGAAATCGGTACTAAACTATTGAGAACGGTTGCTTCAATTCGTGCGGTCTTTGTAATCTTCTTGCCATGAATAACAGCAAAGCGTTTGTCCAATTCCTTATAGCACATATAGAGTGTTGAAAGAAAGTTCTCGATAAAAGGAATATAAGAGTTCCGGTTTTCGTGCCAACCGATGGAGGATTCTCTCAGCGCTTCGTAATAATACACCTTATAGTTGTTGATCTGTTCCTCAAAGGAAACATATTTTCCTGCATCATAGCCGTTTTTATAAAGCAAGAGCAAGGACAATAGGCGTGACATTCTGCCGTTACCGTCTCGGAAAGGGTGAATGCACAGGAAATCAAGCACAACACAGGGAATCAGCAATAACTGATTGATATTTGCATTATTCCGAGCCTCCATATAAGCCAACTCCAACTGTTCCATTGCCTCTTTTACCTCAGAGGCCGGTGTAGGCTTAAATCGAACTTTTCTGTTTCCGTCCTTGTCTTCCTCAATAATATAATTATCGCCCGTCTTATACTGACCGCCGTACTCGTAACCGGCAATCTGCATCATCATTTCGTGAAGTCTTAAAATATCGCTTTGACGCAGATCTAAGGTGTCATGATGAATATGAATCGCATTCAGGGCGTCTCTATAACCTGCAATTTCACCTTCCGTATGGTTTAATGGGGCGCTATTCTGGTTTACAATGGCAGCAATACGCTCATCACTGGTAACGATACCCTCAATGGCATTGGAACTTTTAACCGATTGCACCTTCGCTACTGCTTCCAGTTCAGTAAAGACCTTTGCATATTCTTCTTTTCTTACACCTGCCATTGTCTTTAATGAAGCAATACCGGATGTAAGGTTAATAAGATTTGCCGGCAATAAGCCGTTATTTAAAAAAGAATAATCAAACTTTCTCATATTAGTTCCTCCGTTTCTGCACATTATTATAGCATAGTATGTGCAGAAACTCAAGAGTTAATGCACAATCAATCTTTAATTATGTGCAGAAACATTTTTACTTGCCAATGGTTATTCACCTTAAACAACTGAAGTTTGATCAGAATGTTTTCTCAGTTATTTAACCTTTCACCGAGGTAGCATTACCATCTTGACAGTATTCTGCCGTAAATCAGCTTTTTATCATACCAAACCTCGCTAAAGGGTATAAGGATTTTTATGGTATTATCTATCACCGTAAGGCAATGCGTATTTTTATTCCCGGACAGCTTTACCGAGTCCACCCCTACGGTTTTGCCCGTCAGCAATGATTCGGAACGGTACGAGGCATATATGCTTTCCCATGTCAGTCTTTTGTCGGCGGATATTTTTCCGTCCAGTCTTGTTAAATTCAGCTTTCCGAATTCCTCTATGTTCATAAATTTTAATCTCCTCCCTTATAAAAACGGTATTCTGTTTTTTCTTTTATGCAAATAAATGTATCGCAGGGTATGCGCAGATATTTGCCCCTTTCGGTGCTTTCCAAGACCGCTATTACCACCCTGCAATTAGAGTCCGCGCTTTCAAGCATAGCGCTTACCACCATTTCCCTGCCCGGTTCAACAACGCAAATATCATAACGGCAGAGCTTTTGTTCACGCTCCTTGAAGAATGTAAGCGAAAAGGGCGGCTGACCGCGGCAGTATATTTCGGGCGGATGTCCGCATACTGCCAGCATTACCTCAAACGAATATGCGTCGGGGCAAAGGCTGTTTAGCATATCCGCCCTCATTCCGCCGTATTCCCGCACAATTTCAAGTATTTTCTTTTGTGTTTTAGTCAGAAGCATAGAGCATCTCCCTGTCTATCATATTGTCAGGCAGCTCAAGCAGGGTGCTTGTATGCTCGGCATTTACGGCGTTTAAAATAACCGAGTAGAGGTAGCCCTGCGGGTTCTGCACCTCGTTCTCGTTATGCCTCAGCACCTCCACCGCGTCTATAAGCGTATCACGGTTGACGCGCCTTAACAGATTCCGTATTTCCGTTTGCGGCAGCACAGCACCGGACAGCTTAATGCTTTGCTTGTAGTAAAGCACTCTGACAGCGCTTTCAAGCATTTGCGCTGTTTTGCTTTCAAAGCTTTTTAATTCGCAGTTTTGTAAAATTTCAGTCAACTCTGTCTCCGTTCCCTCTTTTGACTGATTTGATTGAGGGATTTCTTCATACATACTTGATTTATTTTTATTATATATTTTTTTTAATTGCGTTGGATTTTCCAACGTTGGTTTTGCCTGCGTAGGTTTATCCAATGTTGGTTTTTCCAACATAGGCTTTTCCAACGTAGGCTTTTCCGATATAGGCTGCTCCCTTATTATGTATTCCGTACCGCGCAGTCTGCCTTGCTCGTCACGCTCGCGGACGCGGGCATCTCCTTCGTGTGTGCAGACCGTATCACGGAAGAGAGTGAGCGCCGCGCCGCTGTCGTATTTTTTAACCACGGCATTCTCCGGCCTGTAGCTGCCGAGGATCCCCGTTTCAAGATATTCTTTGTAATCGTTCATTGTATTCCTTTCCGCCGTAAGGCTGTTCGTGTTTTCACATTCCGCCCATCACGGGACCGGACTTTTCCTGTAAATCCGCAACCCCTAAATATGCGAGAGATTTATTTGTGCAACCCCTAAATTGCCGTTTTATTTTTAGACTGCAAAAGCCGTACAAAGCCCCATGCGGTCGGCGTTGCCGTCCGCTGTGACCCGCCGAGGGATTGCTGTGCAACCCCTCGGCTTTCTCCTGCTTATTTTCGTACCGTGTGCCGATTCTCGCGAAACAGGACGCAAACCGCACAAAGAAGCTTGAATCCTGCGAGTCTTGTAGAAGAAGAACTTCACGGCAGAAAAAGGTCCGCACACGCCGCCACAGGCGCCGTATTTAGCTCTTGTGCGCGGCGGTCGGGGTTGTATGCCCGATTCCGCTGTTGTCGGCACACGGGGCGTTTTTTGGGTATTGTCGGCAGAGAAAAGAACAATGCAACATTGCAAGTGGATCGGCGGGGGCTGCAGTGTTTCATCCTTCCTTCAAGGACACCTCTGCAATGTTGCAATCTTCCTTTTCCATTGACCACAGCCATCTTGCGCCCGCTTTCCGTGTGACGATGCCGGAGATATTCTTCTTTGCCTCGTTTACCGTTCGACGGGAGATCCGCCTCTCCGCCGCCGCACGGATGATCTCCTCGCAGTGAAGCTCCTCTCCGTCCTCCAGCATGGAGCGGATGAGCGCCTCCGCCTGCGCGGTCTTGGTTTCCGGCTGTGAGGTGAAGCCCGACAACAGCTCTTCAGCGGAAATCTCGTCATAGCCGTCGAGCCAGCGGAAGCCTTCTTCATCTCCAAGCTGAAAGGCAAGAGATTTCCCCTCCGGTGCAAGGGAGGATTTGTCATGCACGACGATACGGACAGTTTCGTTTTTCCGCAGCCTGCCCACCACAAGCACGCTTCTTGCCGCCGCACGGAAGTCGATGGAGCCGAGTCCGCGGTAGGCGCTGCTCAGTCCCGCTGCCTTGTTGAGATGACCGACAAGCACGACGGCACAGCCTGTCCGCTGTGCCACCTGACCGACCGACTTCATCACCTCACGGATCTCATTTGCCCGGTTCATATCGATTCGCTCTCCGAGATAGCCCTGCAGCGGGTCGAGGATCAGCAGCCGGGCGTCGCACTGCACGATGGCCTTTTCGATGCGGCTGTCCAGCAAATGCAGGGATTTTTTATCCTCGCGGATATTGATGATCCTGTCCTGATCGGCGTCCGCTTCGGTAAGGCGGGGCTTTACGGTATCCTCCAGTCCGTCCTCCGCCGTCTGGTAGATGACGTTGAAGGGAGGCAGCGGCTTCTTCATTCCCGGCATCGGTCTGCCTGCGGAGCAGGCGGCGGCAAGGCGGAGCGCAAGGGTGGTCTTGCCCTCGCCGGGATCGCCCTGCAGAATGGTCAGCTTTCCGAAGGGGATATACGGATACCACAGCCAGTCCACCTCCCGCAGCTGCACCTCCGACATTCGGAGGATTTCGGGTTCGTCGTGTATCATAATGTTTTTCCTTTCTTTTCTGTTGTTTTCTTCTTCGGTCGGCACAGTCATATACATCCCGCCTTTCATAAAAATTTGTTTTGCGGCGCACGGCTCTGTTCCGCGAGAGAAAGTTCACCGTCCTTTCCCGCGCTCCGCAGTTTTTCCTGTACACCCGACAGCGTTCCTACGCTCCTTCTGACCGTGTATCGCATCGGCGTTTGTGCTTTGCTTGCCGTGTCCTCCTTCGAGAGCGCATGGTCTGCGTCTTTCTCCTACGGCACGATCCCTCGGATCGCTGTCCCCACAAAGTCCGCCGCCGCATATCCTGTCGGCAGGATATGCGGTTGTGTTTGAGAGGATATCCCCTCATTCTTCTTTGGGAAACGATTCTCCGGCTGTCATAGTTGTGTCATAACGGCGGAGAGGAGAGAAAAATATCCCTTCACTTTTCCTGCCGATTCAATGCCTGTCTGACACAGTCCTGACATAACGGCAGAAAAGAAATATGTCCGGCGGGGAAAAGCCCTTTGCCTGTTTCCTCACTCAGCGGTACTTTTTAGCCCCTGTTTCAGAAAATTTATCCTCTCAATTGTCCAAAGGAAAAAATGCAGGGGGATACAACCAAAAATTTTTCCTCTCACTTTTTAAGCCGAAAAATCGGGGAGTTGACTACCCGAAAAACGAAAAGTTTACAAAATATTCAAAGTTAACGGAGCAATTTGAGCGCAAAAAAAGACGCCTGCTTTTTTACAAGCAGACGCCCATTGAAAATATGTTGATTCTATTTTTGGCGCAGACGGCAGATGCCGTCCGAATCATCTCTTGCCTTGAGAACGGCGGCAAGCTCCGCAATGAATTTCCGATTGAGGTGATCCACGCTGCCGCGGTTCATGCCGTGCGCCTCGGCATATCTGCGAACGGACTTGCCCTCGATATACCGTTCCTTGAAATACGCGCCGTAGTCCTTGAGAACGGTTTTGAGACAGTCGTTCAGAAAGGACAAGTCCTCTTTGAGAATATCGAATTCTTCCTTCTCCAACAAGCCGATATACCGTTTCTGCGACACGCACAGCCTGTATCGGCGCAGATCGGTTTTATAGTTTTTGCATAGGTCTTTGGCATAGTCGGTATAGGTCTGAGAGGAGCGAAATCGACGGTATTCGTATGCAAGCTCTTCCTCGTCCTTCAGTTTCTTTCTTCGGATGGGGCCGCCAAAGCCGCCGCCTTTCAGATTCTCTATATGCGTGTCCGTGATCCTGACCTGCGGCTGACGGGTGAACTTATCCATCCGTTCGCCGTTCACCTCCACCGTTTCGCAGAAGGATTCCTTTGTCATGCAGTAATACTTGCATTCGCAGGCGTCGATCCCCTCGTGAAAGATGACCATCTGCTCTCCGGTATCCGCATCGGGAACGACGGCTGCCACATAGACGAATTTGCTGTCGTACCGCCTGTAAAAGCCGGCAAATATTCTTCTGTTGCGCTTTTCCATTGGCACCCCTTCCTGCGATTGCGGAATATATTTGATTTTATGCTTTCCGTATCTCTTTGAAAATGGAGACTATCGTCGGTTTTCTTCCGTAAAGCAATACTCCTACACGGTATATCTTGGCAGAAAGAAAGCCGATTCCTACGGTTGAACCGATAAGAACCGCAATGGAGATTGCGATTTCATACCACGCTACCGTGCTCATGCAGATTCTCGTAAACATCGCCATGGGTGAAATGAACGGGATATACGAACAGATTTTCATCAGCGTCGTATCAACGTTTCCTCCCGCCATAGCAAACACGACAATCATAAAGGCAATAATAAACAAAAACGTGATCGGCAACACCGAGGTATTTATATCCTCCAGTTTTGAAGCCGTCGATCCGACCGCGGCGTAAAGAAAGGCATAAACAAGAAAACCGAGAGCGAAGAAGACAAGCATATAGACAAACAGGTCAACGGGGATATTGAAGAAGGATGCGATCATCATGTTATCGTTCCATGCGGATTTATTGACACCGTAAAACAGAATCGCGGAGCCGAATACCGCTATAAGTTGAGCAAATCCGGCAATACAGGAGGCCAGAACCTTGCCGAACATCATGCTTGCGGGCTTTGCGCTGGTTATCAGCACTTCCATCGCTCTTGAGCTTTTTTCCGTCGCTACGTTGGTTGCAACCAGTTGACCGTAAAGCATGATCACCATATACAAAGCAAAAACCATGATATAGGTGTAGAAAAAGTTCTGTGTCTGATCTTTTCCGAGCACACTCGTATTCCCACGGATGTTGGCGGACATAATCTCTCCTACCTGCTCGGGCGTAAAGCCGTACCGAATCATCGCATTTGCTCTGTAGGCCTCCTGCAATGCGGCATTGGCAACAGACATGTTATAATCGGAGATAGAAAGATTGTTTACGTAATACGTGTATGAATCCGCACCGTCCATAACAAACGCGCATTCTGCATCTCCCGAAATTACCTGTTCTTTGATTTCTTCGATTGTTCCGCCGGACACCGTTACATTGTAACCGGTAAAGGCTGCGGAGAAATACTCTTTGACGAAACCCGAAAGAGCTTCATCCTCCGCATATACGATCATCACGGGCTTTTCTTTCGTACTGTCGCTTTGGAACGCAGATTTGATGTTGGGAATGAACATAACAACTGCGAGCACCACAACGAGAAAAATCGTACTGCCCACAAAAATCTTGTTTTTCAGATAGCCTTTGATTTCAAATCTGAATATTTTTCCAAACTGTTTCATAATCGTCCTGCCTCCTTATTCCTGTTCGACCGCATATTCCACGAATATATCGTTCAGGGAGGGTTCAAACACCTTGATCTCGTCAATATCATACTTTTCCGCAAGGTGTTTCATTGCGGTCTGCTTATCGTTGGGACTTGCAAGCCGAAGTATGAGAGAGCCATCCTCCTGTACGGTGCAGTCGTCTTTGAAATCTGCTTTGATCTGTTCGGGATTTTCCGTGCGCACGACTAAACGGTCGCGGACATAATTTCTCTTGATTTCGCGGAGGTCGCCGTGAAGCACGACTTTTCCCGCATTGAGAATGGCAATGCTGTCACAAAACTCCTCTATGTAGCTCATCTGATGGCTTGAAAACAAAACGATTTTTCCCCGCGCAATCTGTTCCTTCACCACATCCTTCAGAAGTATTGCATTGACCGGATCAAGTCCGGAAAACGGCTCGTCGAGAATAACGATTTGGGGATCGTGTGCAAGTGCTGTGATCAACTGTATTTTCTGTTGATTCCCTTTGGATAGAGTATCCAACCGTTTATTGCGATACTCGTACAACTCCAGTCTTTTCAGCCAACGATCCACCGACTGCACGGCGTCTGTGCGCTTCATGCCTCTCAGCTCGGCAAAATAGACGAGTTGGTCTATAATCAACTTTTTAGGGTACAGACCCCGTTCTTCTGGAAGATATCCAAGGCTTATCTTATCATAGTCAATCGGCTTGCCGTCTGTCAGCACCTCGCCGGCATCAGCGGGAAACACATTCATCAGAATACGGATAGAGGTTGTTTTTCCGGCGCCGTTTCTTCCGAGCAACCCAAACGCCTTTCCGCTTTCTGCGACAAACGAAACTCCCTTGAGAACTTTCTTTTCGCCGAAAGACTTGTCGATGTTTTTCAGTTCAAGCAACATATTTTGTACACCTCGCAAAAAATCTTTTTAATGGAAAGATACTGCTTTTGAGTTTTTATTGGTTGAAAACGGCGTTCGCTCATGGAAAAGCAGGCACGGAATAGACAAGAAGGCAGGGTGCACACGCACTCTGCCTTCTGACATAACAACCATGTGAAATTACCGAGCGGACTGAATAGGCACGACAAGAAAGCGGTCACACGCCGCTCGAAGGATGCAGTTGTACCTCTGTGCATCGTCATAGCCTCGTCCTCGCTTTGCGCTTTTTCTTCACCTCGGTCATTTTGGAAACTGGATATTCTCCAGTTGAGTCTACTATTATATATAGTATAGCATAAAATCGTGACAAATACAATCCCTTTTCGCCTGATTTCGAATTTTTTCCGAAGATTTCAGCCATTCTGCGAACAAAACTGCCGACCTAAGCTAAAAAAGCAGGAAAGCGGAAGCCTTTTTGACTCCCGCTTTCCTGCTTACCCCGTATCGGCTTTAACCCACCGGTCATTTTTTGTCCCTTTGGGCGTAAAGCCTTTTGTTATGCGGCTTTTTATATAGGTCACTTTTGCGTTTTTAAAAAAGGGACAAAATTCACTGTTTTAAAACAAAAGTGTCCTACCCTAATTCGTGCGAAAGCCGCATATCCGTAAAGATTCCGGCTTCATCATCCGGCAGTACAAAGATATGGCAGGCGCTCTCATTCCGCTGCTCGGTAAATAATCCGAGGGACATTTCAAAGCGGTCGTCATCCGGGAAAAGCCTTCCCTTTAAAACATT
>URPQ01000062.1 GCA_900549755.1 uncultured Oscillospiraceae bacterium | reverse complement strand
TTTTGCGGAACTCCTTTTCGGTCATTTTTTCAATTTCATGCCCGTTAAAGCGAACCGTACCGCCGACCAATTTACCGGGGTATGCGGTAAGCCCCATTATTGAGTAAGCCGTTACGGATTTGCCCGAGCCCGACTCGCCCACTATTCCGAGAACCTCGCCTTCCTCCATTGAGAAGGAAACGCCGTTAAGCGCCTTAACTTCACCTGCGGGGGTGAAGAACGAGAGTCTTTCGTCCTTTATTTCCAAAAGCTTTTCACTCAATGCTCTCACCCTCCATTAATTTTTAAGCTTGGGGTCAAACGCGTCGCGCAGACCGTCGCCCAAAAGATTGAACGCAAGGATGGTAACACTGATGATAACCGCCGGCAAAAACAGCAGGTGCGGGTATGTGTTCATACCCTTGACTGCGTCTGTAGCCAAAGAGCCGAGCGACGGCATAGGCGCCGCAACGCCGAGACCTAAAAAGCTTAAATAGCTTTCGGTAAATATAGCGGACGGAATCTGCAAGGTGGTGGTAACAATAAGCGTACCTATGCAGTTTGTAAGCAGGTGCTTTCTTATAATCCTTGAGCCGTTAGCGCCGAGCGCCCTTGCGGCGGTAACATATTCCGATTCCTTTAAAACCAAAACCTGCGAACGCGTAATGCGCGCCATACCTACCCAGTAAAGCAGAACGAAAACTAAAAACATGGCTATAAGGTTAGGCCCTATAAGCTGAATCCAGTTAAATCCGGCAACATTGGCAAGCTGCTCAAGTCGAGGTCTTAAAACCATTGAAAGCACAATTATAAGCAAAACATCGGGTATTGTGTAGAGAATATCGGTTATACGCATCATAATATTATCTACCCAGCCGCCCAAAAAGCCGGCTATCGCGCCGTAGGTAGCGCCCACAAGCAGCACGAGCGCCGCGCAGATAAGGCCTACCGTAACGCTGACTCTGGTGCCCATCATAAGGCGCACGGCAAAGTCACGCCCCAATTTATCGGTGCCGCAGATATGCGGGAAAACGCTCTCGCCTGCGTTGATTTTTTCCTGTTCTACCTTTCCGTATTCAAAGGGGGCTAAATTTTCGCTGTATTTAATCTGCTCCTCGTAGCTGTAAGGCCAAAAGGCGGGCAGAACATAGGCGAATATCATTATAAGCAGAACAAAAACAAGGCTAACCATTGCAATTTTGTTCTTGCGAAGGCGGCGCAGACCGTCCTTCCAAAAGTTTACGCTTTCGCGCATTATTACAAGACTTTCTTTTTCGTCAGGCGTGGCGGGAAGAAAATCTTCGGGGTTAAGCTGAAGACTCGGAAACTTCTTGTTCATTTTAACTTCTCGTCGCTCCTTACTTTAAGTTAATGCGCGGGTCGATTATCTTATAAAGAATATCAACTATAACGTTCGCGGTAATAATAAGCGTTGCAAGCACTATTGTAGTACCCATTATAAGGGTGTAGTCGCGCTGGTTTATGGCGCTTACAAAGTCTCTGCCGAGCCCCGGAACAGTGAATATTTTTTCAACTACAAACGAGCCCGTCATAAGGCTTGCAAGCATAGGTCCTACATAAGTTACAACCGGCAGAACCGCGTTGCGGAGCGCATGCTTGAACAGTATTTTAAAATTTGAAAGACCCTTTGCCTTTGCGGTTCTTATATAATCCTGCCCCATAACGTCCAAAAGGCTTGAACGCATAAGGCGGGTTATGTACGCCGTGGGGTAAATTGCAAGCGCGGTTACGGGCATTATATACGAAGACATTGTGTTAAGCCCGACGGTCGGCAATATATTCAGCTTACTGCCGAAGGTATACAACAAAATAACGCTGCTTATAAAGCTCGGTATTGCTATGCCGCAGGTTGCGAAAACTATTATAATATTATCGCCTAATTTCCCTCGGTTGTATGCAGAAAGACATCCCAAAGGAATACCCACAAGCACCGCCACAGCTACCGCAAAGCCCGCGAGCTTTGCCGAAACAGGGAATTTTGAAAAGATAATATCCGACACGGTACGTCCGCGCTGGCGAAGGCTAAGCCCCATATCGCCCTTTACAAAGTCGGTCATATAGGTGGCGTATCTTTCAAGCAGCGGTTTATCAAGACCGTATTTAGCCTCAAGCGCCGCCTGCGCCTCCTTACTTATTGATTTTTCCGCCACGAACGGGCCGCCGGGGACAAGGTTCATAAGGAAAAACGTGAGCGTTGCAACTATAAATATGCTGAGAACTCCCATCGCAACACGCTTTATAATGTATTTACCCAACCGATTTCAACTCCCTGATTTTTTAAAACAGTATATATTATAAAAGACAGTTTACCACATTAAAGCTTAAAATGCAAGAATAAATTAAAGGCAGATAAGCTCTTTTGGGCTGTTTGTTAAATCTATACAACCGTTTTCGGTAACATATACCATATCTTCAATGCGAACGCCGTATTTGTTTTCAACGTAAATTCCGGGTTCAACCGTCATAACCGTGCCGGCTTTAAGCACCGTATCGCACCGTGTGTTGAAAAGCGGTCTTTCGTGAATTTCAATACCCACGCTGTGCCCAAGCCCGTGGCCGAAGCAGCCCTCATACCCCGCAGAGTAAATAATATCGCGGGAAATTTTATCAACATCTTTGCACACTACGCCCGCTTTTACGGCTTTAATGCCCGCAAGCTGTGCTTTAAGCACGGTATCATACACCTTTTTCTGCTCGTCGTCAATACTGCCCAATGCTACCGTTCTTGTCATATCCGAGCGGTATCCGCCCACCACGGCGCCGAAATCCATTGTGATAAAATCGCCGCGTTCAACCTTTTTATCGGTCGGCACGCCGTGCGGAAGTGATGAATTTTTGCCCGAAACCACAATGAAATCAAATGAAACGCCCTCGCTGCCGAGCCGACGCATATAAAACTCCATATCAAGCATAATTTCGCGCTCGGTTCTTCCCTCTTCAATGCGGGCGGTTATGTACTTAAAGGTTTCGTCGGTCAGTCTTTGAGCCTCTTTCATTAAAGAAAGCTCCTTTTCGTTCTTTACCGCGCGCAAATCGCGAAGTAATGTATCAAAGCGGTCGCACTCGGGTATTTCCACCTGAACATTTTCGGAAAGCTGACGGAGTAAGCTCATTGAAACATACTCGTTTTCAACATAAAGGCGCTTTATGCCGTTTTCCTCGCACAATTCCTTTATTTCCTTAAAAGGAGAAGAAGACAGGCGAACCTCACAGCTGCTCACAATTTCCTTTGCCTTTTCAACATAGCGGAAATCAATAAGAAAATATGCCTTGCTGTCGGTTATTAAAACATAGCCGTCGCTTGTTTCAAAGCCCGTAATGTAAAATCTGTTCGGCACGCTTGCAATAAGCAGCGCGCTCCCCTTTTCAAGCTCGTTTTGTAATTTTTTAACTGTTGCGTTTCTCATTTTTTAAAGCTCCTTTAAAACATTACGCAAAAATTCATATACTCTTTTGGTTGAGGATACCGAGAGGTGCTCGTTAGCGGTGTGAATATCCCACATATCGGGTCCTAATGACACTGCGTCAAACCCCGCTATCTTCTCGCCCAAAAGCCCGCACTCAAGCCCTGCGTGAACGGTCTCCACGGTAGGCTTTTTGCCGTACATTTTCCCATATACCTCGGTCATTTTATCCCGCAGGCGAGAGTTCTCTCTGTACTCCCACGCGGGGTAATCACCGTGAATATTAAGCTCTGCGCCGTAATGCGCCGCCAGTTCCCGTATTCCACCAAGCAAGCGCTGCTTTTCGGGCTTTACGCTGCTGCGCACCGACATAACGGCGTTAAAATACCCGCCCGAAATATTTGCAATACCGAGGTTCTGCGAGCTTTCCACCAAGCCCGGCATACTTTGGCTCATAGCCTCAACACCCGATTTAAAGCCCGATAAGAAATTCACCACTTCGGCAGTCGATTTATCTGTAAGGCATTTATCCGCCTTTTCCGCTTTTTCGGCGGTGATTTTAAGCCCTTTGTCACTGTCAGGCACATTGCTTTTTGCAAACCCGGCTAAATAATCGCCTATTTCGCTGTTTGTTGCTATAACGCACTCGCAGGCGTTGGGAATAACATTATCCTTAAACCCGCCGCAAAGGGAAACTATGCGAAATTCAGAGTTCAAGCCGCCAAGCAGCCGCCCCATAAGGGTATCGGCGTTAAGCCTGCCCTTGTTAATATCAATTCCCGAGTGACCGCCCAAAAGTCCCGAAACGGTAATTTTAACGCAAGGCTCTGTGTTTTCGCAAAGTTCTATGGGCATTTTAAAATCAGCCTTTGCGCCGCCCGCGCAGCCTACTGTTAAAACGCCCTCTTCGCCCGAATCAAGGTTTATAAGCGTGCTGCCCGAAAGCGCCGATACATCAACCCCCTCGGCGCCGTACATTCCCGTTTCCTCATCGGTGGTGAAAAGCGCTTCAAGCGGCGGGTGTGCGGCGGTTTCGTCCTCTAAAACCGCCAGTATCATAGCAACGGCTATGCCGTCGTCAGCGCCCAGGGTAGTGCCGTCAGCCGAGAGCATATCGCCTGTGAGCACAAGGCGCAAGCCGTCCTTTTTAAAATCAATATCGCAGTCGGCGGTTTTTTCGCACACCATATCAAGGTGCCCCTGCAAAATTACGGTCGGGTGGTTTTCATACCCCGCGGTCGCCGCCTTTTTGATTATTACATTGTTGAGCGCGTCCTTTTTATATTCAAGACCGTGCTCCCTTGCGAAATTCACGCAAAACTCGCTTATTCCGTCGGTATTTCCCGAGCCGTGCGGAATGGCGCATATATTTTCAAAATAATGAAACACGCGCAAAGGCTCAACATTTTCAAGCATTTTTCATCGCTCCGTTTTAAATTTAATCGTCAAGGTCCTTGCCGCAGCAGCGCTTATATTTTTTACCGCTGCCGCAGGGGCAAAGCGCGTTTTTGCTAACAACGCCCTTGCCTTTTACGGTAAGCGGCTTATCGCCCGCGTTTGTTTCCTCTGCAACCTTTTCACGCTTTACTTCCTCATTACGGCGAACGCGAACCGTAAGCACAAGTTTAGCGGTCTGCTCGCGTATTGCGTTGGTCATAGCCTCAAACATATCGTAGCTGTCGTTGCGGTATTCCACAACCGGGTCATGCTGACCGTAGGCGCGAAGACCTATGCCCTGGCGGAGCTGATCCATAGCGTCAATGTGATCCATCCAGTTGGTATCAACGCATCTGAGCAGCATTACGCGCTCAATCTCGCGCATAATATCACTGCCGAACTCTTCTTCGCGCTGCTCATAGCGCGCGTGCGCCTTTTCCTTTAGGTTTTCGGCAACCTCTTCCCTTGTGGCGTTGCCAAGCTCCTCGGGGGTAAAGTGCAGATCCTCGGGCGTGGTTACCCAGCCTAAGAAATATTCGCGCATACCGTTTAAATCCCAGTTATCGTGAACAGCTTCGTCGGCAAGGTAAATTTTTGAGTACTCCTCAATTGTTTCGTCTATCATTTTCAGCACGGTATCCTTAAGGTTTTCACCGTCAAGAACCTTGTTGCGCTGGCTGTAAATAAGCTCGCGCTGCTTGTTCATTACATCGTCGTACTGCAAAACGTTCTTACGGGTTGCGAAGTTCATGCCCTCTTTCTTCTTCTGCGCGCTTTCAATCGTGCGGGAGAGCATGGAGCTTTCAAGCGGGGTGTCCTCGTCAACATTTAAGGTCTCCATTATATTGGAAATGCGTTCGCCGCCGAACAGGCGCATAAGGTCATCTTCAAGCGAAACGTAGAATCTTGTGGTACCCGGGGCGCCCTGACGGCCTGCACGTCCGCGCAGCTGGTTATCAATTCGTCTTGAATCGTGGCGCTCTGTACCTATAATGCAAAGTCCGCCCGCCTGCCTTACTCTGTCAGCCTCGGGGGCTATTTCCGCCTTGAATTTATCATAATATTCCTTGTATTGCTCGCGCGCGGAAATTATATCCGCGTCGTCAGTCTCGGCAAAGCCTGTTGCCTCGGCAATCATTTCTTCGCTTAAACCGTCATGGCGCAGCGCCGCTTTCGCAAGGTACT
Source organism: uncultured Oscillospiraceae bacterium (assembly GCA_900549755.1). Lineage (GTDB taxonomy): Bacteria > Bacillota > Clostridia > Oscillospirales > Acutalibacteraceae > UBA737. The sequence goes on along the minus strand of URPQ01000062.1, from coordinate 4,888 downwards.
CTGCGTTACCGCCGAGCATAATATCGGTACCGCGCCCCGCCATATTGGTAGCTATTGTTACCGCGCCCGGCATACCCGCCTGTGCTATAATTTCAGCCTCTTTTTCGTGGTGCTTGGCGTTGAGCACATTGTGCTTTATGCCGCGGCGCTTAAGCATTCCCGACAAAAGCTCGGATTTTTCAATCGTAACCGTACCAACCAGCACAGGCTGCTCTTTTTCGTGGCAGGCGATTATATTATCAATTACCGCGTTGAATTTAGCCTTTTCGGTTTTATAAACCACGTCATTTTCGTCTACGCGCGCAATCGGCTTGTTTGTGGGTATTTCAATAACGTCCAGCTTGTATATTTCCTGGAACTCCGCTTCTTCGGTCATGGCGGTACCCGTCATACCCGAAAGCTTGTTATAAAGGCGGAAGAAGTTCTGGAAGGTAATGGTTGCAAGGGTTTTTGATTCGCGCGCAACCTTAACGCCCTCTTTAGCCTCAATAGCCTGGTGCAGACCCTCGTTATAACGTCTGCCGTACATAAGGCGGCCCGTAAATTCATCAACGATTATAACCTCGCCGTCCTTCACAACGTAGTCAACGTCGCGTTTCATAACGCCGTGGGCGCGTATTGCCTGGTTTATATGGTGGGCTATCGCTATATTTTCGGTATCGTTAAGGTTTTCAATGCCGAAATACTGCTCGGCTTTTTTAACGCCCGAGGGGGTAAGGGTTGCAGTGTGTGCCTTTTCATCCACAACGTAATCGCCGTCATAGTTGGTTTCTTCGTCGCTCGCCTTATCGTCCATTTCCTTAACCTTTACCATTTTAAGGGTTAAGGCAAAGCGGTTTGCCTGTGTATACAAATCGGTCGATTTATCGCTCTGACCCGATATTATAAGCGGGGTTCTCGCCTCGTCTATGAGTATTGAGTCAACCTCGTCCACAATTGCGAAGTTGTGCCCGCGCTGAACCTTTTGCTCCTTGTAAATTACCATATTGTCGCGCAGGTAGTCAAACCCAAGCTCGTTGTTGGTGCAGTAGGTAATGTCGGCGTTATATGCAGCTTTTTTCTCATCCTGATCCATTCCGTGAATAATAAGCCCCACGGTAAGCCCCATAAAGCGGTATAATTTACCCATCCACTCGGAGTCGCGCTTTGCAAGGTAATCGTTCACCGTTACAATATGCACGCCCTTGCCTGAAAGCGCGTTTAGGTAAGCAGGCAGGGTTGCAACCAAGGTTTTACCTTCACCTGTTTTCATTTCGGCAATTCTGCCTTGGTGAAGTATAATACCGCCTATTACCTGCACCGGGAAGTGCTTCATACCGAGCACGCGGCTTGCGGCTTCTCTGCAAGCGGCAAAAGCCTCGGGCAGAATATCATCAAGCGTTTCGCCCGCCGATAAGCGCTCCTTAAATTCATCGGTCTTGTGCCGCAGCTCATCGTCGGTGAGCTTTTGGTATTCTTCGTCCAGCGCCAAAACCTTTTCCTGCATAGGCTTTATGCGCTTAATTTCCTTTTCACTGTAATTTCCGAACAGTGCCTTTAATAAACCCATTGTTATTACCTCTTAAATAATATTTTATAGTTTTCACGGTAAAGCCCCGCGGTCAGCGTTATATCGCCATCGCGGCTTATAAAAACCGCCTCGGTGCCAGCCGTGTTTTCAATTATCTCTTTTCCCTTTTCGGTGCCGAGCAACAGGCAAACGGTTGAAAGCGCGTCGCAATCCACCGAATTATCGCCTATTACCGTAACCGCTGAAAGCTCGTTTTTAACGCCGTACCCGGTGGCGGGGTCTAACACGTGGTGGTAAATCTCCCCGTTTTTTTCAATATACCTTTCGTATATTCCCGAAGTCGCGGCGCTTTTGTTTTCAAGCGGCATATTAAGCAAAATTTCCTCGGTAAAGGGCTTGCGTATGCCTATGTTAAACTTACCCGTCATACCGATATTGCCGCCGAGATTCACAAGCGCTTTTTTTACGCCTTTACTTTCAAAGTAGGAAATCACCTTATCGGTAATATACCCCTTTGCAATACCGCCGAGATCGATTTTCTTCCCGTGTAAATTCGCGGTGTTTTCCTTTATTTCAATGCTGTGGTAATCAACGTTTTTAAGCGCCTCGGCTATTTCACTGCGGTTCGGTACAATTTGGTTTTTAAAATCCCATAATTCCGATACCGGGCAGACGGTAATATCAAACTTCCCGTCGGTCAGGTTTCCGTAATACACCGACTTTTCAAGCAGGCGCAAAGTATCATCAGATACCGAAATAAACCCGTCCGTCTCGTTGAGCCTGTACACGTCGCTGCCCTTAACCGTTCGGCTAAGCAGCTTTTCAAGCTCCTCACACACGGCGAAAGCACCGCTCAGCGTTTCGTTGTCGCAATCGGCGGAAACGGTGCAGGCGGTGTCAAGTAAAAAGCGTGTTTCGGAGTTTAAAGCCTTGTTTTCATCCTGTGAGCAGCCGCAAAGCAAGAGCAAAAGCAGCAGCATAGGAAGCGTGATATTTTTCCTCATAAAAATTATTATACAATAACTTTCTTTTTTTGTAAAGATATGTTAAAATCAAATATGAAAATATTCTATGAACGCAGGTAGAAAAATGCTGAAAAAGGGCGATTTTATTATAATTCTGTTGGTTTTGCTTTTGGCTTTGGCATCATTGGTATTCGTTTTTTCCCCGAAAAGCGGCAAAACCGTGACGGTTAAAGAAAATAACAAAACGGTATATTCAGGCTCGCTTTATGAAAATAAAACGGTGAAACTTGCAGGCAATACCGTGGAAATTAAGAACGGCAAGGTGCGGGTTTCTTCTGCCGACTGCAAAAATCAGATATGCGTAAACCATAAGCCTATAAGCAAAAAGGGTGAAAGCATAATATGCTTACCCAACAAGGTTTTAGCGGAGGTGGAGTGAAAATGGCAAAAAGAATAACGCTTTACGGAATTTTTACATGCCTTGCCCTTATTTTCGGGTATATAGAAAGCCTGTTTTCCCTTTCCTTTATAGCCCCCGGCATAAAAATAGGGCTTGCAAACTGCATTTGCCTTTTGCTTACAGCGCGTGGAGATATTCGCGGCGCGTTGCTTGTAAACATTACCCGCGTAACTTTATCCGCCCTGCTTTTTTCCACACCGTTTGCTCTGCTTTTCTCGCTTTCGGCAGGGGTTATATCAACCCTTGCGGCGTTTGCGCTCTCGCGCTTTAAGGCGGTAACGGCGGTAGGCTATGGCATAGGCGGCGCCGCCGTGCATAACCTTGTTCAAATAACGGTAGCCGCCCTTATTTTCGGCAAGGGCGTGTTTTATTACCTGCCGTTTATGCTTATAGCCTCGCTTTTCTGCGGCGGCTTAACGGGCGGCACGGTGCTTTACCTTTCCCGCCGCAATATTCCAAATTTACTTTTCAAGTAGCATGCTCATAATATCGGGTCCGTGCTCTACAAATTCACCTGTTTCAGCGGCGTTTTTCTCGGTAAAGGAGCAAACGCCGTTTTCCTTTTTGCGGCTGTCGTATATTAAAAACGGCACGGGCGCAGATGAATGTGTCATTGTTTCAAGCGGGGTCGGGTGGTCGGGCATTATAAGTATGCGGTAATCGTCGCCGCAGCCGTTTAAGTAGCCGAGCATTTTTGTAAGCACTCTGCTGTCTATCATTTCAATCGCTTTTACCTTGTTTTGCGCTTCACCGCGGTGACCGCACTCGTCGGGCGCTTCAAAATGCAGGTAAACAAGGTCGGTTCCGCGCCTGAACGCGTCAATTCCCGCCTGGGTCTTGCCCTCAAAATTCGTGTCGATATAGCCTGTTGCGCCCTCAACCTCCGGCGTTTCCATACCCGCGCATATTCCTATGCCCTTAAGCAGGTCAACCGCGCTTACAACGCAGCCCGAAACGCCGTTTTTCTCCTTAAAGTTTTCAAGCTGCGGGCGTCTGCCCTCGCCCCAGAGCCAAATGGAGTTTGCCTCGTGCAAGCCCTTTTTGCGGCGCTCTATGTTCACGGGGTGATTTTTAAGTATTTCATAGCTCTTTTTCATAAGGTCAATAAGCGGCGCGGCATTTTCGCTCTTGCTTAAATACTCGCCTATTACCCGCCCGCTTATATCGTGCGGCGGGGTCATATTGCCAAGGTCGGTAGTTCCGTTATCTACCACCAAGCAGTGGCGATAGCTTACGCCGCCGTAAAATTTATAAATATCGCTGCCCAGCTCTTTTTCAACCGTTTCTATTATTTGGTGCGCTTCTTCGGTTGAAATATCGCCCGCGCAGTAATCCACCATTGTTTTATCTTCGTAGTTTTCTTCGTTCGACAGTGTTACGGTATTGCAGCGCAGCGCAACGTCGGTCGGCTTTAAATCAACCCCGATAGACGCTGCCTCAAGCGGCGACCTGCCCGTATAGCAAACCGCGGGGTCATAGCCCATAACCGAAAGATTTGCAACATCGCTGCCCGGTTTCAGCCCCGCAGCCACCGTGCGGCACATGCCCACCTCGGCATCTTTCGCAAGACTGTCCATATTAGGCTTATTTGCACATTCCATAGGCGTTTTGCCGTTTAAAGCAGCGTTCGGCGTGTCCGCCATACCGTCACAAAGTACTACAAGATATTTCATAATAATCACCGTTTCTTTCCAAGACACAAAAGTTGAATTTCCCACTATACGCACACAATTATACCCATTTTTTCACTTAAAGTAAAGTGCAAATAAAAAAATACTTTAAAAAATGTCCTTTATGTTATAAAATATATTAAGACAAAGAAATCAAGGGAGATATTCGAATGAACAAAAAAACCGGTGAAATACTGTCGCCTGCCGGCAATTTTCAAATGCTTGAGGCGGCTGTGCGCTGCGGGGCGGACGCGGTATACCTCGGCGCAAAGGATTTTTCGGC
>URPQ01000061.1 GCA_900549755.1 uncultured Oscillospiraceae bacterium | reverse complement strand
TTGCGATTTTAACATTTGAGGTAGTGCCGTCCTTATGGCAAAGAGCGACGGTCTGCCCTACCTTTACCGTACCGCGGATAACTCTGCCTACGCCTATTCTGCCAAGGTAATCGTCATATTCAATATTTGAGAAAAGAATCTGTAACGGACCGTCGGTATCGCCCTCGGGCGGCGCTATTTCCTTTACAATTTCATCAAACAGCGGCTTCATATCCTTGCCCGGAACATCGGGCGAATAGGTGGCATAGCCGTCTCTGCCCGAAGCGAAAATTACGGGGAACTCTATCTGCTCCTCGTCTGCTCCCAGCTCTATAAACAAATCTAAAACCTCGTCTACCACCTCGTGCGGGCGCGCCATGGGGCGGTCGATTTTATTTACCACCACAACCGCCTTTTTGCCGAGTGCCAGCGCCTTTTTAAGCACAAAGCGGGTCTGCGGCATACATCCCTCAAACGCGTCTACAAGCAGTAAAACGCCGTCCACCATTTGCAGAATACGCTCAACCTCGCCGCCGAAATCGGCGTGTCCCGGAGTATCGACAATGTTTATTTTAATGCCGTTATACATAACGCTTGTATTTTTTGAAAGAATTGTTATACCGCGCTCGCGTTCAAGGTCGTTTGAGTCCATAACACGCTCGTTTACGGCTTCGTTTGCGCGGAAGGTTCCGCTCTGCTTTAAAAGCTGGTCTACAAGAGTTGTTTTGCCGTGGTCAACGTGCGCAATTATCGCAACGTTTCTTAAATTTTCAATCTTAGCCATTTTAATACTTCCTTTACTTAACTAAAATATTATAATATAGTTTGCTGTTTTTGTCAACCTGCAAAGACCTGCGAACTTTTTAAAAAAAATGCGTAATGCGCCTTGATTTTTTTAATAAAAAACAATATAATGTATATACTACTATATAATTGATATATAGCGGTATGTAATTAAGGCATTTCATAACCGCCTGAAAGTATGTTAAAATATTAACAATCTTACCGAAGGAGAAAATGCCATGAAAAAGATATATCCTGTAATTGACAGTGCCGAATCGCTTGAAAACGCCTTAAAAAGAGTCCGTGCGGCTCAAAAAAGGTTTGCGGAGTATTCGCAGAGTCAGGTGGACAGTATCTTTAAAGCGGCGGCAGCAGCCGCCGACCGTCAGCGTATACCTTTAGCCCGCCTTGCGGTTGAAGAAACCGGCATGGGCGTGGTTGAGGATAAGGTTATTAAAAACCACTACGCTGCGGAATATATTTACAACGCCTACAGGGATACAAAGACCTGCGGCGTTATTGAGGAGGATAAGGAATACGGTATAACCCGAATTGCCGAGCCGATAGGCGTTATAGCGGCGGTAATTCCCACCACCAACCCAACATCAACCGCTATTTTTAAAACCCTGCTTGCGCTTAAAACGCGCAACGGAATTATTATAAGCCCTCACCCACGGGCAAAAAGCTCCACCGCCAAAGCGGCAAAAACCGTGCTTGAGGCGGCTGTTGCCGCGGGCGCGCCCGAGGATATTATTGCCTGGATAGATAAGCCCTCGCTTGAAATGACTAATTTCATTATGAAAGAGGCAGATTTAATTCTTGCCACGGGCGGACCGGGAATGGTGCACGCCGCGTATTCAAGCGGCAAGCCCGCAATAGGCGTGGGCGCGGGAAATACGCCCGCCGTAATTGATACCTCGGCTGATATTACCCTTGCAGTAAACTCAATAATTCATTCCAAAACCTTTGATAACGGTATGATATGCGCGTCGGAGCAATCGGTAATAGTGCTCGATAAGGTCTACAAAAGGGTTAAAAAGGAATTTGCCGACCGCGGCTGTTATTTTCTTGACCGTGACGAAACAAACAAGGTACGCAAAACCGTTATTATAAACGGCGCGCTGAACGCTAAAATAGTGGGTCAAACGGCGAAAACAATTGCCGACCTTGCGGGTGTTCATGTGCCCGACGGCACAAAAATACTGATAGGCGAGGTTGAAAGCGTGGAGCCGACAGAAGAATTTGCCCACGAAAAGCTCTCCCCCGTGCTTGCAATGTATAAAGCAAAGGACACAGAGGACGCTTTTTCAAAGGCGGAGCGCTTAATTGCTGACGGCGGCTACGGGCACACATCCTCAATATATTTAAACCCGATTACCGAAAAAGAAAAGCTCGCCGAATTTGCAAGACGCATGAAAACCTGCCGCATACTCGTAAACACACCTTCCTCGCAGGGCGGCATAGGCGACCTTTATAACTTTAAGCTCTCCCCCTCCCTCACCCTCGGGTGCGGCTCATGGGGCGGAAACTCAGTTTCCGAGAATGTGGGAGTAAAGCACCTGCTTAATATTAAAACCGTTGCCGAGAGGAGAGAAAATATGCTTTGGTTCCGCTCGCCCGAAAAGGTTTATATTAAAAAAGGCTGCCTGCCCATAGCGCTTGAAGAATTAAAGGAGATAAACCCCCGCAAAAAGGCGTTTATAGTTACCGACCGCTTTTTGTATGAAAACGGCTGCACAAGACCCGTAACCGATAAGCTTAACGAAATGGATATAGCCTACACCGTATTTTCCGAGGTTGAACCCGACCCGACGCTGAAAATTGCAAAAAAAGGCGCAGAAATGATGACAAACTTTGCTCCCGATGTTATAATAGCAATAGGCGGCGGCTCCGCAATGGACGCGGCGAAAATTATGTGGGTGCTTTACGAACACCCCGACGCTGATTTTACCGATATGGCAATGCGCTTTTCGGATATACGAAAACGCATTTACACATTCCCTAAAATGGGTGAAAAGGCTTACTTTATAGCTGTGCCCACCTCTGCCGGAACAGGCTCTGAAGTTACTCCCTTTGCGGTTATTACCGACAGCGATACAGGCATTAAATACCCGCTTGCCGATTATGAGCTTATGCCAGATATGGCAATAGTGGACGCAGACCTGCAAATGTCCGCGCCGAAAGGGCTTACAGCCGCCTCGGGAATTGACGCGGTATCGCACAGTATGGAAGCGTTCGCCTCAATGCTCGCGACCGATTATACCGATTCCTTAGCACTGCGCAGCCTTAAAATTATGTTTGAATACCTCCCCCGCGCATATGAAAACGGCGAGGCCGACCCCGAGGCGCGCGAAAAAACGGCGAACGCCGCCACAATGGCGGGCATGGCTTTCGCCAACGCGTTTTTGGGCGTGTGCCACTCTATGGCGCATAAGTTAGGCGCTTTTCACCATTTGCCACACGGCATTGCAAACGCGCTTATGTTGAATGAGGTCATCCGTTTTAACTCTGCGGACAGTCCCGCAAAAATGGGAACCTTCCCGCAGTACGCCTACCCGCACACCAAGGCGCGATATGCCGAAATAGCCGATTATTTGAACCTCGGCGGCAAAACCGACGACGAAAAGGTGGTAAACCTTATTGCGGCGCTGGACGCGCTTAAAGAAAAAATCGGCATAAAGAAAACCATACGCGATTATGTGCCGAATGAAGAAGACTTTTTGAACAGGCTTGACAGCATGACCGAGCAGGCGTTTGACGACCAGTGCACGGGCGCAAACCCGCGCTACCCGCTGATGAGCGAGATAAAGCAAATGTATTTGAACGCTTATTACGGCACACACGAAAAAATATAACAGGAAAGGGGACGAAAATATGAAGCTTGATAAAATAATTGCGGTTCGCACCGGCAAGACGGTATATAAGGACGGCGACCGAGTAATAAAAGTATTTGAAAACGGGTACTCCAAGGCAGATATATTAAACGAGGCGCTTAACCAAGCGCGGATTGAGGAAACCGGGCTTAATATACCGAAAATTCTCGGCGTTTCTACCGAAAACGGCAAGTGGGCGATTATAAGCGAATATATAAAGGGTAAAACCTTAGCCCAGCTAATGACCGAAAACCCCGATAAATTTGATGAATACCTTGAACGCTTTGTGGATATTCAAATGGAGATTCACTCAAAAAAAGCCCCCCTGCTTACAAAACTCAAAGATAAAATGAACCGAAAAATAAATCAGGCGGATATTGACGCCACCACCCGCTACGACCTGCACACGCGGCTTGAGGGTATGCCGCGGCACAACAAGGTATGCCATGGAGATTTCAACCCCTCAAACATTATCATAACCGACGACGGAACGCCGTATATTATAGACTGGGCGCACGCGACCCAGGGCAATGCCTCTGCCGATGTTGCAAGGACTTATCTGCTTTTCTGGCTTGACGGCAATATTGAGGGCGCCAAAAAATATATGGAGCTTTTCTGCAAAAAAAGCGACACCGCGCGGCAGTATATTGAAAAATGGCTGCCGATAGTTGCCGCCTCGCAGTCGGTAAAGGGCAACGCAGAGGAGCGGGAGTTTCTGCTCTCGTGGGTTGATGTTGTAGATTATCAGTAAATCGTTCGTATTCCGAGGGAAAAATTATCCCCTCGGAATACGGTCAATATAAAAAACGGAGGAAAACAGAAAATGAAAGTTACAGTATGTATCGGGAGCTCATGTCATTTAAAAGGCTCAAGGCAGGTTGTTGAGGAATTTCAGCACCTTATAGCCGAAAATGAGCTGCAGGACAAGGTGGAGCTCGGCGGAACGTTTTGCATGGGCAACTGCCAGCAGGGCGTTTGCGTAACGGTGGACGGCGAGCTTTACTCGGTATCCCCCGAAACCGCGAAATCATTTTTTGAAGAATACATATTAGCCAAAGCCTAATAGGAAAGGAATGACCTTTCATTATGTCGGAATTTTTAAAGCTGAAGAAATCCAACTGTAAAAACTGTTATAAGTGTATTCGGCATTGCCCCGTGAAATCAATCAGATTTTCGGGAAATCAGGCGAATATTGTAGGAAACGAGTGTATTCTGTGCGGTCAGTGCTTTGTGGTATGTCCGCAGAACGCAAAGGAGATAGCCGACGAGACCGAGCGCGTAAAGGTGCTTATAGACTCGGGCGCGCCCGTAATTGCAAGCGTTGCGCCCTCGTTTATAGCGAATTATGACGGCGTGGGCTTTGAGGAATTAAAGGCGGCGCTTAAAAAGCTCGGCTTTGCCGACGCGGAGGAAACCGCCGTGGGCGCTACCATTGTAAAGCGCGAATACGAACGGCTGCTTAATGAGGACAACCGCAATATTTTAATTTCCTCCTGCTGCCACTCGGTAAACCTGCTTATTCAAAAGTATTATCCGTCATGTCTTCCCTACCTTGCCGACGTGCTCTCCCCCATGCAGGCGCACTGCAAGGATATTAAACAAAGATACCCCAATGCCAAAACGGTATTTATAGGTCCGTGCGTTGCAAAAAAGGACGAAGCCGACTACTACACGGGCATTACCGACGCGGTGCTGACCTATGAGGAGCTGACCGAATGGTTTGAGGCGGCGGGAATTGTTCCCGAGAAAAAGCTTGATAAATCGGACGAAAGCCTTGCAAGATTTTTCCCCACCACGGGCGGTATTCTTAAAACAATGCAGAAAAATATGCGCCCCGATTATACATATTTGGCGGTAGACGGCGTGGAAAACTGTATGGCGGCGCTGCACGATATTGAAGAAGGCAACATTGAGCACTGCTTTATAGAAATGTCGGCGTGCGCGGGCAGCTGCATAGGCGGTCCCGTTATGGAAAAATACCACAGAATGCCCGTAAGGGATTATTACGCCGTGGCGCATTATGCAGGTAAAAAAGACTTTGACGTTGCGCAGCCCGACCCGTTTACTCTCCGCAAGGAAATGGAGTACATAGGCAGAAAGCTGCCCTACCCGTCCGAAAGCGAGATACGCGAGGCACTGCACCGAATGGGCAAACTGCGACCCGAGGATGAGCTTAACTGCGGCTCCTGCGGCTACAATACCTGCCGCGAAAAGGCGGTTGCCATAATTCAGGGCAAAGCCGAGGTTTCAATGTGTCTGCCCTTCTTAAAAGAGCGCGCCGAGAACTTCTCGGATAATATTATAAACAACACGCCGAACGGCATTGTGGTACTTAACGATAAATACGAGGTACAGCAGATAAACCGCGCGGCGCTGAAGCTTATGAATATTCCGCGCGAATCGGACGTTATGGGCGAGCCGATAATACGCATTTTAGACCCCAAGCCGTTTATGGACGTGCAGCGCACGGGCAGAACGGTAAGGGACGAAAAGGTTTACCTTGCCGAATATGATAAGTATATCGAACAGACGATAGTGCTTGATAAGGAATACAAGGCGCTTATCTGTATTATGCGCGATGTTTCGGATGAAGAGCAGCAAAAGCAGCGCAAGGAAGAGCTGAGCCGCCAGACCGTGGAAACAGCCGATAAGGTTGTGGATAAGCAGATGCGCATAGTTCAGGAAATAGCGTCATTGCTCGGTGAAACCGCGGCGGAAACCAAAATTGCCCTTACTAAGCTGAAGGAGTCGATGACCGATGAATAATCTATGCGCGGACATCGGCTACCGCAGTATTTACCATGAGGGCGAGGAGCTTTGCGGCGACCATATAGACATAATAGAGCAAGAGGACGGCTCAACGGTTGTCGTGCTGGCTGACGGGCTCGGCAGCGGAGTTAAGGCAAGTATTCTTTCCACCCTTACCTCAAAAATTATTTCCACCATGATAGCGGCGGGGCTGTCTCTTGAAGACTGCGTGCAGACCATTGCCGCCACCCTGCCCGTGTGCTCGGTGCGCAAGGTTGCATATTCCACCTTTACCATTTTGCGCATTGTGGGCAGCAATGAGGCGGAGCTTATACAGTACGATAACCCGGTTGCAATACTTTTGCGTGACGGCGAGGAGTACGATTACCCCAAAACCGAGCTTAATATTGAGGGTAAAAAAATTTACCAATCAAAAATAAGGCTGCAGGAGGGCGATATGTTCGTGCTTATGAGCGATGGCTGCCCCCATGCGGGAATAGGCACGGAGTATAATTTCGGCTGGGAGCGCAAGGATATAGTCGAATTTATGAAGACCTTTTATCCCGTGGGCTATACCGCGAAGACCCTTTCCACCATACTTATTGACGAATGTAACCGACTTTACGGTGAAAAGCCGGGTGACGACGCCACCGCCTGCGTAGTGAAAATAAGAAAACGCGAGCCTATGAATTTGCTGTTCGGTCCGCCCTCAAACAGGGACGACTGCGACAGAATGATGACCCTCTTCTTCTCGAAGGAGGGCAAGCACATAATCTGCGGCGGCACAACCTCGTCCATAGCGGCGAAATATCTCGGCAAGCCCTTAAAGCCAAAGCTTGAATTTATTGATAAGGACGTGCCGCCGATAGCCGAGCTTGAGGGCGTAGACCTTGTAACAGAGGGCGTTATAACCATAAACAAGGTGCTTTCCTACGCAAGGGACTATTTAAAGGATAACGAAAGCTATTCGCAGTGGGGCATTAAAAAAGACGGCGCGTCGCTTATCTGCCGCCTGCTTTTTGAGGAAGCGACCGATATTAACTTCTTCGTCGGCAGGGCGATAAACCCGGCGCACCAAAACCCCGATTTGCCGATAAACTTCAATATTAAAATGCAGCTTGTAACCGAGCTGTCCGATTGCCTTAAAAAAATGGGCAAGCGAATAAAGGTAAGCTATTTTTAGTTTATATTTCCCCGTTTTACAGCGGTAAAAGATAAAGGAGACCCAAAAATTGAGAAAGTTTGATACCAAGGTTCAACATTTAAAGTACAAGGTTCTGCGCGAGGTAGCCCGCGAAGAATGGAACGGAACGTTAAGGGAGCATATGCTCGATATTCCGAAAAAAATAGTTCCCGGCAACGAGCCTACAATGCGCTGCTGCGTTTATAAGGAGCGCGCAATACTCGGTGAGCGAATTAAAATTGCCATGGGCGGCGATAAGGAAAACCCAAACGTAATTGAGGTTATTGAAATTGCCTGCGATGAGTGTCCTATGGGCGGTTACGACGTTACCGAGGCTTGCCGCGGCTGTCTTGCCCACCGCTGCGAGGATGTATGCCGCAGGGGCGCAATTACCTTTGACAGCCAGCAGAAAGCGCATATTGATAAAACAAAGTGTGTTGAGTGCGGTCAGTGCGCCAAAGTATGCCCTTACAGCGCAATACTTAACTTCAAGCGCCCGTGCATGAGCGCCTGCAAGGTGAACGCAATTTCTATGACCGAAACCAAAGCCGCCTGCATTGATAACGAAAAATGTATTTCCTGCGGCGCCTGCGTTTATCAGTGCCCGTTCGGCGCAATTACCGATAAATCGTTCATTATAGACGCTATAAATATGCTTAAAAATAAGGAAAATAAAGTTTACGCTGTTGTTGCCCCCTCAATTTCAAGCCAGTTCAGGTATGCTAAAATCGGTCAGGTAATTTCGGGCATAAAGGCGCTCGGCTTCCACACGGTAGTTGAGGCAGCTCTGGGCGCCGATATGGTAGCCTATACCGAGGCGCGCGAGCTTGCCGAAAAAGGATTTTTAACAAGCTCCTGCTGCCCCGCGTTTGTAAGCTATATAAAGGGTCAGTTCCCCGACCTTGCCGAGCACATTTCGCACAACCTCTCTCCCGCCGCAACCATTGCGAAATATATTAAGGAACACGACGAGGGCGCAAAGGTTATATTTATAGGACCGTGCACGGCTAAAAAAATGGAGTTCCAAAAGGAAGAGGTACGCCCGTATATCGACTGCGTTATCACCTTTGAGGAATTGCAGGCGCTGTTTGACAGCCGCGACCTCGAAATAACCGAAATGGCGGAGGACGTGCTTGATAACGCCTCTTACTTCGGCAGAATTTTCGCCCGCAGCGGCGGTCTGTCCGACGCGGTAGCAGAAGCTCTTAAAGAACAGAATATTACCGATTTTGAGCTTAAAGGCGTTTCCTGCGACGGCATTGAGGAATGTAAAATAGCGCTTATGAAAGCCCGCAAGAAAATAGGCGATACCAACTTTATTGAGGGTATGGCATGCGTAGGCGGCTGTATAGGCGGCGCAGGCTGCTTAACCCACGGCGATAAAAACAAAGCCGAGGTTGACAAATACGGCAAGGAAGCCTTTGAAAAGACCATTTCCGCCGCAATAGGCCAGCTTGGAAAGCTTAAATAATCGCCTGCTGCACTGAAAAGGCTGCCGTTTTAAAATCATATAAAGCTTAAGCACCCCGCTCTGCTTCGGAAAACCGAAACAGAGCGAGGTGCTTTTTCAATTTGCTTTATCAGCTGTTAATTACGAATTTATGGAATACCTTTTTACCCTTTTTAAGTATTACCTCATTTTCAAAGGCACTCATTTCAAGGGCAAATTTCGGGTCGGTCACCTTTTCGTCGTTCACGCTCACGCCACCCTGCTGAACCAAGCGGCGCGCCTCGCCGTTAGAGGCGGCAAGCCCGCCCTTTACCATCATAGCCAAAATGCCTATTTCACCGTCTGTGAAATCATCATCTGACAGCACGGTTGAGGGCATATCCGCGTGTGAGCCGCCGCCCGCAAATATTGCGCGAGCCGCCGCCTGCGCCTTTTCGGCTTCTTCCTCACCGTGAACAAGCTTTGTAAGCTCGTAAGCCAAAATTTCCTTTGCGGTGTTAAGCTGGCTGCCCTCCCACTCATCCATTTTGTCAATTTCTTCAAGCGGCAGGAAGGTAAGCATGCGTATGCACTTTAAAACGTCCGCGTCGGCAACGTTGCGCCAGTACTGGTAAAACTCATAGGGCGAGGTCTTTTCGGGGTCGAGCCATACAGCGCCCGAGGCGGTCTTGCCCATTTTTTTGCCCTCGGAATTAAGCAGCAGGGTTATAGTCATAGCATACGCGTCCTTACCCAGCTTTTTACGTATAAGCTCGCTGCCGCCTAACATATTTGACCACTGGTCGTCGCCGCCGAACTGCATATTGCAGCCGTACTCTTTATAAAGATGATAAAAGTCATAGCTTTGCATTATCATATAGTTAAATTCAAGAAAGCTAAGACCCTTTTCCATACGCTGCTTGTAGCACTCGGCGCGCAGCATATTATTAACTGAGAAGCATGCGCCCACGTCGCGCAGCAGGTCAATATAATTAAGCTTTAAAAGCCAGTCGGCGTTGTTTACCATTTGCGCCTTGCCCTCGCCAAACTCTATAAAACGGCTCATCTGCTTTTTAAAGCAGTCGCAGTTGTGCTGTATCTGCTCGGGGGTCATCATAGAGCGCATATCGGTTCTGCCAGAGGGGTCGCCTATATACCCCGTGCCGCCGCCTATAAGGGCTATTGGGCGGTTGCCCGCCATTTGCAGCCTTTTCATAAGGCAAAGCGCCATAAAGTGACCTACATGCAGACTGTCAGCCGTGGGGTCAAAGCCTATGTAAAATGTGGCTTTGCCGTTGTCAATAAGCTCGCGTATTTCCGCTTCGTCGGTTACCTGCGCTATAAGTCCGCGCGCTACAAGTTCATCATAAATTTTCATATCTGTTTACTCCTGTCTAACAGCTCTTTCGCTGAATTATATAAATTTTCGGTCATTTGCGTGCCCGACATTATTCGGGCAATTTCATTTATTCGCTGCTCATATGAAAGCGGCGAAACGCTTGTAAAGGTTCTGTCCTTTTCCGCTTTCTTTTCTATTAACAGGTGGGTGTCCGCCATAGCCGCTATCTGTGCCAAATGCGTTACGCATATTACCTGCCTGTTATCCGCAACCTTTTTAAGCTGCGTGCCCACCTTGCCGGCGGTGTAACCGCTTATTCCCGTATCAATTTCATCAAAAATCATAGTGCCCACGGGGTCACGGCCTAGCAGCACGCTTTTAATTGCCAGCATCACGCGGGATAATTCACCGCCCGAGGCTATTTTGCAAAGCGGCTTTACGCTCTCGCCGCGGTTTGCCGAAATCATAAACTCGGCGGTATCGCACCCGCGCTTGGTGTACCTGCCCTTGCTAAACTTCACCGTAAAGCGCACGTCGGGCATATTAAGGTAGGAAAGAATATCGCATACCTGCTTTTCAAACTCCGCCGCCGCTTTTTTCCTCGTCGCGGTAAGCTCGTCCGCTAAGGCTATAAGCCTTTCGGTTGCATCGTC
>URPQ01000060.1 GCA_900549755.1 uncultured Oscillospiraceae bacterium | reverse complement strand
CAGCGAATATTTTCTTAACCGCTCGTTTACCTCGCCGAACCTTTCATTCGCCCTTTTTTCATAGGAAAACGCCTGAACGGTTTTTTGGTTTTGAATCATCTCATTTATAAGCGCTGTCTGCTCGCCGCGTGTTTCACTCTGCTTTTTAAACATATCATAAGTGCTTTTTGCAATATACCGCGCAGTGAAAAGCGAAATCGGCGTGAGTACCACCACAATAAGTGTTATTACGGGTGAAATCGTCAGCATAAAGATAAGCGTTACGGCTATTGTTATAACGCCCGTAAAAAGCTGCGAAAAACCTAAAATAAGTCCGTCTGCAAATTGCTCGGCGTCGGCTATAACGCGACTTACAATATCGCCGTAGGGGTGACTGTCGATATACGCCACGGGCAGCCTTTGTATATGGCTGAACGCGCGGCTGCGAATGTTTTTAACAGTGTCGTATGCAATTTTATTATTGATAATGCTCATTATCCACTGCAAAACGCCGCCGGAAACCGCACAGATGAAAATTTTAGTAAGCGCGGGCATAATTACCGCCATATCCACCTTGCCGCCCGTCATTCCGTCAATTGCGTCGCCCGCCAGCACGGGAATATAGAGGTTAAACACCACGCTTGCGGCAGAGAGCAGCAGCGAAACCGCTATAAGCGCTCTTGACCGCCCAATATCAGCCACGACCCGCATTAAAACCGATTTGTTTTTCATTGCTCTGCCTCCCCGTCAGGCTGGGACGCGCATATTTCCCTATATACCTCGCAATTTTCTCTGAGCTCTTTATCGGTGCCCGTGCCCGCTATATGCCCCTCGTCAAGCACTATTATCATATCCGCCCCCCTGATAGCCGAAACGCGCTGCGAAACGGTTATTACGGTGGGTTTAAACTCAAGCGAGCGCAGCGTCGTATCCAAAGCGGCGCTTGTAGCGTAGTCAAGGGCGCTTGAAGCGTCATCAAGTATTAAAATTTCGGGGCGGCGCACAAGCGCACGCGCAATGGTAAGCCTTTGCTTTTGCCCGCCTGATAGGTTTCTGCCGTCCTGCTCAAGCTCGTAATCAAGCTGACCTTGCTTTTCTTCAACCATATTTTTCGCCTGCGCGGCGGTCAGCGCCTGCCAAATTTCCTCGTCGGTCGCGTTTTCGTTGCCCATTAAAATATTATCCCTTACAGTGCCCTTAAAAAGCACCTTTTTCTGCGGCACAACGCCTATTTTTGCGCGCAGTGCGTTAATATCGTAATCCCTTACGTCCTGCCCGTCAACCCAAACGCTGCCGTCCGTAACATCATAAAACCTCGGAATAAGGTTTATAAGCGAGGTTTTGCCCGAGCCTGTTGACCCTATTATTCCGTAGTTCTTGCCGCGTTCAAGCCTTAAATTTATGCTGTCAAGCGCGCTTTCGCCGCTGCCGTAGGAAAGTGTAGCGTTTTTAAACTCTACCGAGCAGTCCTGCTTTTCGCCATCGGTCACAGTACCCGATTGCATTTCGGGCTTAATATCAAACACCGCCTGAATACGGTTGCCGCAGGCTACCGATTTTGTAACGCTGATAATAAGGCTTGCAAGCTTTATAAGCTCAATTAAAATTTGCGACATATAGTTATACTGCGCCACCACATCGCCGCTGCTCATTTTGCCCGAGCCTACACGCAAAGCGCCCGTGTATATAAGCGCTATAACCGCGAAATTTACAAGTGCAAAGGTTGCGGGGTTCATGATTGCCGATATTTTTCCGACCTTTATCTGCATATTGTTCAAAAGCTCGTTTTTGGTATCAAAATCGGAAATTTCCTCGTTTTCTTTGCAAAACGCCCTTATAACGCGCGTGCCGAGCAGGTTTTCGCGTGTTTTACCGAGCAGGCCGTCCAACCGCTGCTGCACTTTTTTATAAAGAGGAATACAAACAAGCATTACCGCAAACACAACCGCTGCCAGCACAGGCACGGCAACCGTGAATACCACCGCCGAGCCGGAGTCTACGGTAAACGCCATTATAACCGCGCCGAAAACTACGAAAGGCGAACGCAAAACAAGGCGCAGAGTAAGGTTTGTACCCGTCTGCACCTGGTTAATATCCCCAGTAAGCCTGGTTATAAGGGTTGAAGCGCCGAGCGAATCAAGCTGCGAAAACGAAAGC
Organism: uncultured Oscillospiraceae bacterium; assembly: GCA_900549755.1. Classification (GTDB taxonomy): domain Bacteria; phylum Bacillota; class Clostridia; order Oscillospirales; family Acutalibacteraceae; genus UBA737. The sequence continues at coordinate 9,815 of URPQ01000060.1, read as the reverse complement.
CTTTCTATATGTGAAAAAAGCTTACTGCGAATATCGGTCGCAAAGCCCACCGCCGCCTTTGCCGAAAAATACTGCGCCACTACTGCGCACAAAAGCCCTCCTACCGCAAAAAGCGCCAGCACGCCGCACATTTTTAAAATATAGGGCTTATCCCCCGCCGTTATGCCGTTATCGATTATTTTCGCCACAACAAGCGGCACGGTAAGCTCAAAAATAACCTCTATAAGCTTAATGAGCGGCCCTAATATACATTCCTTTTTATAATTTTTTAAAAGGCGCAAAAGTCTTAACATACATTACTCCTAGGAAAAATGGCTTAAAACCTGACTGCATATCTGCTTCATACCCTCTTTATCGGGGTGACCGTTCTGCTTGCTTATATTTTCAAGCTTAATATATTCTATTCCCTGCTTTTCACAGGCGGCTGTCAGTCCGTTTTTTATTTCAGGGTTTAGCTCGGTGTTTATTATTACCGCCGTCTGCGTATTCGGCAGCACTTTTTTTGCCCTGCAAAGCAAATAGCAAAAGGCGGGCAGCACCTTTTTCAGGTCCTCGTCAGTCCAGTTCTCCCACTGTATACTTCCCACTGGGGCGCCCGACCAGCTGTCGTTTGTGCCGCCGAAAATAATGAGCACCTCGGGCGGATTTTTTGCAAGCTCCGCCGCTGCTTTATCAAGCCTGCCTATAAACGAGGTGTCGGGGCAGTACGCGCCGTCGTATGTGGTGTTGCATATTGTAGTGCCCGACCAGCTGTTGTTTAAAAGCAGCGGCATACCGGTTTTGCTTATTAACATATGCCACCATGTTTCGGTTTTTTCGGTGACGTCGGTAGCGTCTGTCCCGCCCGAATAATACCATGCGGCAAAACCCTCGGGTATGCAGCCCTCAAAGGTTGAGTAGCTATCCCCTATTATATAAAGTTTACCCTTTTTCAGCATAAATTAAAACCCCTTATTTTGAAAGATATATAAGCAGCACCGAAACGTCCGCCGGGCTTACCCCCGAAATGCGCGAAGCCTGACCTATATCCGCCGGGCGCACCTTATCGAGCTTTTCACGCGCCTCAAGCCGCAAGCCGTAAACGTCGTTATAGTCTATATTTTCGGGAATTTTCTTTCCCTCAAGCCGCAGCATTTCGTTTACCTGCGCCTTTTGCCGCGCTATGTAGCCCTCGTACTTTATTTCCACCTCAACCTTTTCACGCACGCTGTGCGAAAGAGGGGGTCTTTCCTTATCAAACGGGGCTAACATATCATAGCTTACCTGCGGGCGCTTTATCAGCTCGGACAGGCGTATACCCGTACTAAGCGGCGCAGTGCCAGCGCTTTCAAGCAGAGCGTTTATTTCTTCACCGGGTGCTAAAAACACCGTGTTTAAGCGCCCGATTTCCGCATTTTTCTGCTCCTCGCGCTTTATATAGGCGGAATATGTATCATCACTTATAAGCCCCAATTTGTGCCCTATCGGCATTAAGCGCTCGTCGGCGTTATCCTGCCGCAAAAGCAGCCTGTACTCGCTGCGCGAGGTCATCATACGGTAGGGGTCCGAGCAGCCCTTGGTTACAAGGTCATCAATCAGCGTTCCTATATAAGATGAAGCGCGTGAAAGCACAAGCGGCTCTTCCCCCTTGACCTTTAACGCCGCATTTATTCCTGCAACAAGCCCCTGTGCCGCCGCTTCTTCATAGCCCGAAGAACCGTTGAACTGCCCCGCGCCGTAAAGCCCGGGATAATTTTTCATTTCAAGAGTTGCCCGCATTGCAAGCGGGTCTATGCAATCATACTCAATAGCGTAGGCGTTGCGTATTATTTTAACGTTTTTAAGGCAGGGAACGGTTTTGTAAAGCGCAGTCTGCACCTCTTCCGGAAGTGATGAGGAAAGCCCCTGCAAATACATTTCCTCGGTTTCGGCGCCGCACGGCTCAATGAAAAACTGGTGACGTTTTTTATCCGCAAAGCGGACTATTTTATCCTCAATGCTCGGACAGTAGCGCGGACCTACCCCCTCAATAACGCCCGCATACAGCGGCGAGCGGTTTATATTTTCAAGTATTACCCGCTTTGTTTCGTCATTTGTATACGCCATATGGCAAACAACGGTGTTTTCGGGCGGGCAATCGGTTGAAAAGCTGAAGGGTGTAACCGTTTCGTCGCCCTCCTGCACCTCGGTGTCTGAAAAGTCTATACTGCTTTTAAGCACGCGCGCGGGCGTTCCCGTTTTAAAGCGGCGCAGCGGAAGCCCCAGCTTTTTAAGCGCAAGGCTTAAATCGGTCGCGGGGAAATTTCCGTCGGGACCCGACGGGTAGTTTACCTCGCCCACATATACCCTGCCCGCAAGAAACGTTCCCGTTGCAAGAATTACCGTGCGGCAGGAAAAATCCGCGCCCAGCTTTGTTATGCAGTGCCATATGCCGTTATCTGAATATATATCGGTTATCTCGCACTGCTTAACGTCGAGATTTTCCTGTAATTCAACCGTGTGCTTCATATAGCCGCTGTAAGCGCGGCGGTCAATTTGCGCGCGTAAAGAATGTACCGCAGGGCCTTTGCCGCGGTTGAGCATACGGCTTTGCAGCGTGTTTTTATCAGCCGCCTTGCCCATTTCGCCGCCCAGTGCGTCAATTTCCCTTACAAGGTGACCCTTTGCCGTGCCGCCGATTGATGGGTTGCAGGGCATATTGCCTATCCAGTCAACGCTTATTGTAAACATAATTGCTTTGCAGCCGAGGCGAGCCGCCGCGAGAGCCGCCTCAATTCCGGCGTGACCCCCGCCTATAACCGCAACGTCATATTCTCCTGCGGCATATTTTTTTATTTCCAAAAGTTATTACCCCTTATTTCCCCATTTTTTCAACAGCCTTTTGCTGCCGTATATCGGGGCCTATAAATTTATACGCGTCAAAGCTGCCTATAAGCCGCGAGGATATTCTCGGCGTATAGCGCGTTTCGATTTCCTTCATTGTAAGGTTGGTATTTATTATCATGGGACGATTCGCAAGCAGGCGGGTATTCACAAGATTGTAAAGCGCCGATTTTGAAAATGGGGTTGCCATTTCCGCACCCAAGTCGTCTATTACAAGCAGGTCGCTTTTTATCATGGCGTCGTATGCACCGCGGTTTTCACCGGTGAATTTTTCCTTTTCTATTTGCGAAAAAAGATTTTCCGCCGCACCGTAAACCGGAATAAAGCCCCTTTCTATAACCTCGCCTGCAAGCGCTAAGGTCAGGTGGGTTTTGCCAAGCCCCGCGCTGCCCATAAATAAAAGATTACCCGAGGTTTTCGGGTCAAATTTAAGCGCGTATTCGCGGCAGACCTTTAATATAGCCGTCATTCTGCGGCGGGGGTTGCCCTCTTTTGTATCCTTATCGGGATAATATTTAAGGTCAAAATTATCAAAGCGGGATGTGCCGAGCGGCATTTCCTCGCTCATTTCTTCGGCAATAAACGCTGACACCAAGTGCTTTACGCAGTCGCATATCTTACCGCCGACATAGCCCGTATCCGAGCAGAGCGGGCAATCGTACCTTATATCCTGCACCCCGAATTTATCAAGCAGCACTCGTTTTTCGCGTGAGAGTGCCTCGGATTGCTTTTTAAGGTCGGTAACGTCCCCGCCCGACAGCGCGGCAATGGCGAGTGACGCACCTATAGCCGATAACGAGCGGTCAATTTCGGTAAGCCGAGGTTCAGCATTATATGCCGCCGCAATTGCCGCGCTGCGCAGCGCCTTTTTTTCGTTCAGCGCGTTTTTCTTAGCCTCAAACGCTTTTTTGTATATATCCTCTTTAATAATCATTCCGTATTACCCTCAGTCGCTGTTAAGCATTTTTTCAAAAAGGTCTATATCATATGCGGCAAAGCTTTCCTTTTCTCCGCCGCTGTTTTTCTTTTCTTCAATATCATCGGGCGTTTTGTAGCCCTTTTCGTGCCAGTTTTCCAATATTTTGGAAACATATTTCATATCAAATTTTGAAATCCCGTCCACACAGGCGTTATATGCCGCCGTGAGCATCTCGCGGGACATTTTCCACTCATCCACCCACATAAGCGAAAGCTTTAATTCGTTTTTGCTGGGTTTTCGCTTTCCAAACCCGAAAGCGGAGCAAACTATGCCCCACGCCTGCTCGCTCATGGCCATTTGGTTAAGCTCTTTGTCGGCGGCGGCTATTGTGCCGATCCCGCGGTTTACCCAGTCGGTCGCGGTGGATTCAATAAAGCCGATTCGCGCCTTGCCGTGCGCTGCGGCATACTGCACAATCATAAGTATAAGCGAAACGTCAAGCCCCAAATCGTCATAAAGCCATACAAGGGTAGAGCTTTCGTTTGATTTTAAATTTCTGCCGAGCTTCATTTGCGTTTCGGTAAGCAGGTAACGTATTTTTTCATCCTCAGCGCCGCGCCGCGCAACGTCCGCGCGGTCGGGCTTGGCATTTTGCTTTACGGCGGGGGCTTTCACTTCCGCTTTTTCTGCGGGCTTTCCGTCAGGCATAAGTATTCCCGCGCCCTCCCAGTAAAGCAGCGCTTCCGCCACATCGTATTCCGAAAGCCCCGTGGCGGCGGCAATCTCGGCGTTATTCGGGTTTACCGACATATTACGCATAATATAAAGCAGCACCTTTATATGCTCGCCGCGCGCAAGCTTTAAGTGCTTGTCCGCAACGGCGGCGGGCACTGTGAAAACGGCGGAAAACGCCTTTGGATTTATAAGGTAATTCATTTTTCCTCACCGCTTGTATCTTCAAACATTCCAAACCCAGCAACCTCGCTTGCAGGCAGCGAAAAAACTATCGCTCCCGCCTCGGTAGAGGGTCCCGCGTTTTCAATTATCGCGCGCATAATATCGGATTTCTGCAAAGCCCTTGAAACTATTAAAATAACTTCCTTTTCATCGGCTATTGAAACATTGTAAAAAGCCTTTTCTGCCTTACCGCCCGTGCCTTTGCCATGCAGCACGGTGCCGCCCGCCGCACCCGCGGCTCTCGCGGCGTTCATAACAAGGTCGGTTCTTCCCTCGTTCGCTATTGCTACAATAAGCTCATAATTGTAAGACATTTGCGGAGTATATTTTTCCGCATTTCCGCCGCTTAAAAATTCCAAGGTTTTTCCCCCTCCCACGCTTTTAATCGGCACGGCAACCGTTATTCCGTGCCCGGGTACGCCTATAAACATACGGTTTCGCTGCTCTTTTATAAGTCTTTTGGTTTTTTCTCTGTTGGCAACGGTTATAAACACGCGTTTTTCGGTGCTTTCTATTCCCAGAATATCAAGCATACTTTGAACCGCCGTTCCCCTGCCGTACAGCTTAATGCTCAACGGTAAGCACAGCTCCGAGCAAATATCGCCGAAAACCGCCGCAGCCTCGGGGCGGCAAACAGAAATAATATAATTCATATTTCTTATCCCTCCCAAAGCTCAACAATATCGAAGTCGCCGTATTCCTCGCGCGTTTCCTCCGTAACCGCTTCGCGCTTTTTATATATAAGCCCCACCGCCTGAATGGATATAAGCGGCACCATTGCCACCATTGCCACCACGCCGAAAGCGTCACTTAATATATTGCCGCCCGTAGTAGCAGCCGCGCCTATAAAGAATTGCAGCATAAATGTAGCCGTCATAGGGCCTGAAGCCACGCCGCCCGAGTCAAAGGCGATAGCCGTGTAAATATCAGGCACAAAAAACGAAAGAATTAAAGCAATTGCATAGCCCGGCAGTAAAAACCAAAGCACCGAAATGCCGGTTATTACCCTTATCATTGAAATTCCCATTGCAACCGAAACGGCAAGCGAAAGGCTTAATTTTATTGCCTTACCGGGAATAGCGCCCGCGCTTACCTCTTCAATCTGCTTTTCAAGCACCGCAACGGCAGGCTCGGCGGATATTATAAACCACCCGAAAGCCATAGCCAGCGGCACGGCGAAAACCGCCGCCTTGCCGCTCATAAGCTCACTGCCCAAAACCGTGCCGAGGGGTGAAAAGCCTACGTTTACACCTGTTAAGAAAAGCACAAGCCCCGCATATGTATAAAGTATACCGAAGCAAATTCTTATAAAGCTGCGGCGGGTAAGCTTTAAGGATAAAAGGTTGAATATAACGAAAACCGCCGCGATAGGCAAAAGCGAAACCGCCGTTTCAAGCAGGGTGTGCGGCAGCGAACGCAAATATGCGTTCCCTATGTGTGCGGTATCGGCAAACTGCGCAGCGGCAATATCTGCCTCCGCATTTTCCGCGGGATAAAAAAGTCCCAAAAGCATTACCGCGATTATTGGTCCTATAGAGCACAGCGCCACAAGCCCGAAGCTGTCCGCCTCGGCTTTTTTATCACTTCGTATGTTTGAAACGCCTATACCGAGCGCCAGTATAAACGGCACGGTCATAGGCCCTGTGGTTACGCCGCCCGAATCAAAGGCTATGCTTAAAAAATCGGCGTCGGTAAAGGCGGCAAGCGCAAACACCGCCGCATAAAATACTATAAGCAAGCGGCACAGGTTTATGCCCGTTATAATGCGCAGCATACACACGGTAAGAAAAAAGCCCACGCCCACACCTACGGTTATAAGCAGCACGGCGCTGTTTATATGCGGCACCGTGGCGGCCAACACCTGCAAATCGGGCTCAGCAACCGTAACCGCAAAGCCTAAAATAAAGGCGACGGGCAAAATAAGCCCCAAGCGCCGCGTTTTGGTAAGTGCCGTGCCCACCTTTGTGCCTATGGGCACCATTGAAATATCGGCGCCGAGAGAAAAAAGCCCTATTCCCAATATTACAAACACCGTGCCTATTAAAAAGCTCAGCATTATATCGGTTCCCACCGGCAAAACGCAAAAACAGAGCAAAACAACAATAAGGACTATGGGAAACACGCTCCGCGCGGCCTCCCTTATTTTCTCCGTTATGGCGGTTTTGTCCTTAAAAATCGCTGCTCTGCTCATAATTCATCCTATTCTGAATTTAATATGCCTTGCCCCAATACAACATATGCTTTGCTTCCTTGCCGCAGCACACACATTTTCCGTCAATATGCTCCTGCTCAAACGGAATACAACGTGAGGTTATTCCCGCGTACTCCTTAAGCTTATCCTCGCACTCGCGGTCACCGCACCACATAGCCTTTATAAATCCGGGCTTTGTATCGGCTATTTCCTTTATTTCTTCAAGGTTATGTGCCTCAAAGGTCATTGCCGCGCGGCGTTCAAGCGCCCTGTTGTAAAGTCCGTCATGTACCGCCTTTAAAAGCTCGGGTATTTTTGTTTCAAGTTCGTCAAGGCTTACAACCGTCTTTTCGCCGTTATCGCGGCGAACAACAACGCACTGATTATTCTCAATATCCTTAGGTCCTAATTCCACGCGCAGCGGAACACCCTTCATTTCGTATTCGGCAAATTTCCAGCCGGGCGACTGCTCGCCCAAATCTATTTTAGCGCGGCATATCCTGCTCATACGGGTGTATACCTCGTTTGCCTTATCAAGCACGCCCTCCTTGTGGGTTGCAATCGGTATCAATACCGCCTGTATCGGCGCAATGGCGGGTGGCAGCACCAAGCCGTTATCGTCACCGTGGGTCATAATTATAGCGCCTATAAGACGTGTGGAAGAACCCCAAGAGGTTTCAAACGGGGTTACGGGGTTGTTGTTTTTATCGGTATACTCTATTCCGAAAGCGCGGGCAAAGCCATCACCGAAATAGTGCGAGGTTCCGCTTTGCAGTGCCTTGCCGTCGTGCATAAGCGCCTCTATTGTGTATGTAGCCTCGGCTCCCGCGAAGCGCTCCTTTGCGGTCTTTTCGCCCTTTACAACCGGAATAGCAAGCGATTCCTCGGCAAAGCGGGCGTAAACATTGAGCATGCGTATTGTTTCTTCCTTTGCTTCCTCTGCGGTTGCATGCAGGGTGTGCCCCTCCTGCCAGAGGAACTCGCGTGAACGCAAAAACGGGCGGGTGGTCTTTTCCCAGCGCACGACGCTGCACCACTGGTTATATAATTTCGGCAGATCCCTGTAAGAATGAACGATATTCTTAAAATGGTCGCAGAAAAGGGTTTCAGAGGTCGGGCGCACACAAAGCCTTTCTTCAAGCTTTTCATCGCCGCCGTGGGTTACCCACGCAACCTCGGGTGCAAAGCCCTCAACGTGATCCTTTTCCTTTTGCAGCAGGCTTTCGGGTATAAACATAGGCATATAAACGTTTTCATGCCCTGTTTCCTTAAACATACCGTCAACAATATGCTGAATATTTTCCCAAATCGCGTAGCCGTAAGGGCGGATTATCATACACCCTTTTACAGAGGAATAGTCAATTAAGTCCGCTTTCAGCACAACATCTGTGTACCATTTTGCAAAATCCTCGTCCATTGAGGTTATGGATTTTACGAGTTTTTCTTTAGCCATATAAGGGAGCGCCGCGGCGCTCTTCCCCACCTTTCGTTGATAAATGTATAATCGCATTATATTATAAACTAAAAAGCTCTGCTTTGCAATACCTTTTAACTGTATTTTCCTTAATTAGAATATTTTTTTAAAAAAAGAATAAAAATATATTGACAAATGCGCCGTAAGAACATATTATTTGTTTAGTGTATTGCCGTTGTGTTTTTTAAATGCGGCGGTTAAATTTTTCAGGAGGCAATTTATTATGGTATTTGAGAAAGTTAAAGAAATATTGGCAGAACAGTTGGACGCTGATCCGGATGAAATGACTATGGACACAAAAATAGCCGAAGAACTTGACGCTGACAGTCTTGATGTAGTTGAGTTACTTATGTCTATTGAGGATGAATTTGACGTTGAAATTCCCGATGAGGAAATTGAAAACCTCAAAACAATCGGCAATGTGGTAGAATATATACAGAACAATATGCAGTAATATCAACAGAGTGCAAAACGGTCTTACCCTTAAATTCGGTAAGACCGTTTTTTAATATTCAATTATCTTCCGCAGTGGTGGTGTTTATAAAATCGGGCAGAGTGTTTTTTACGCGCCCGTAGTACCCCTGTTCCCAAAAAAGACACTTTGCGGGGTCTACGCCCAATTTATCGTTTGTAAGCGCCAAAGCAATAGCACGGCAGCCGCCAAGGCAGTGCTCAAAATATTTACATTTTCCGCATTTATCGTTCTTTTCGCGCAATGTGCCCACCGTCAGGCAGACCTCGTCTAAATATCTGCCGCAGGAAAGCAGCTCGCGCAGCGGCTCTTTTTTTAGATTTCCCGGAATATCGTTATGCTGCTCGTAATAGCCCGATTGCTGGTGGCAGGGGAAAACGTTTCCGTTTGCCGCTACGGCTATCATTCCGCGGTTTCCTCGGCACACGGGCAAACTGTCGCGGTATTCGCCGCTGCATGCGCCCACCGCCGCCAATGAATAGTGCCGTGTTACGGGGTACAGCGTGCCGAACTGCCACACGGTAAGCACCATTTTATGCTTTTTTGCAGCATAAGCTTTCCAAAGCTTTAAGGCTTCTTCGTAATATTCGTTAAGCGATAATGCGGCGTCGCCCGCGTTCTGAACCCAGCGCGGTGCTTCTGTTGTGCGGATAATACGCATTTCCGAAACGCCCATACTGTCAAGCAGCTCGGCGGTTTTAAGCATTGAGTCAAGGTTTTTGCGGTTTACGTTTGTTTGCACCTTAACGGGAAAACCGTTTTCTATGCAAAGCCTTATTGCGTTGAGCGCGTTTTCCTCAGCGCCTTCGCGGTTGCGCATCCAGTCGTGAAAGCCCAATCCGTCAAATGAAATTTTCATAAGTGGAATACAGCCGATTTTCTTAAGCCTTTCAAGAGCGGCGGCAGTTATGTAATATCCGTTTGTGTTAATTTCCTCCAC
>URPQ01000059.1 GCA_900549755.1 uncultured Oscillospiraceae bacterium | reverse complement strand
CGCCGGGCTTTCTATTTTAATGTTCTATGCCTGCAAAGAAACAACCAGGTGTATTTTGTTACTTACAAAAAAATTTGCGGTATGGTTAAAGAATTGCTTTATTAAAAAGGAGGAATTGTGATGAAAAAGTCAACAAAAGCATGGCTTATTACAGCCGGTTCTCTTGTGCTGCTCGGATGCATAATTTTTGTATGTACTATGTCGGTGCTTAAATGGGATTTCCAAAAGCTCTCAACGGTCAAATACGAAACGAATACTTATGATGTGACTGACGCTTTCAACGATATATCCCTTACAACCGATACCGCAGATATAATATTTGCCCTGTCAGATGACGGTAAATGCAGAGTAGAATGCTATGAGGAAGAAAACGCAAAGCACTCGGTCACCGTTGAAAGCAATGAGTTGGTTGTAAAAATAAACGAACAAAAATCATGGTATGACTATATCGGATTTTACCTTGGCTCACCGAAAATAACCGTATATTTACCGAAAGCGGAATACGGTGTACTGACAATAAATGAAAGCACGGGCAGTATTAAAGCACCGAAGGACCTCTCTTTTAAGAGCGTCGATATTTCCGTAAGCACGGGTGATATTGACTTTTTTGCAGCCTCGCAGGAGGCGGTCAAAATCAAAACAAGCACGGGAAACATATGCGTAGAGAATAATACCGTCGGTTCGCTCGACCTTTCGGTCACCACAGGTAAAGCTGCTGTTTCGGGGGTGACCTGTAACGGCGGCATTACGGTAGGCGTATCAACGGGCAAGGCAGCTTTAACCGATATTGCCTGCAAAAGCGTTACGTCAAGCGGAAGTACCGGTGATATATATTTAAAAAATGTTGTTGCCGAAGAAAAGCTTTCTATTGAGAGAAGCACGGGTAATGTTAAATTTGACCGTTCGGACGCTGCCGAAATTTTCGTCAAAACAAATACCGGCAGTGTTACGGGCAGTCTGCTTACCGATAAGGTATTTATTACACAAACCGATACGGGCGACGTTTCCGTTCCCAAAACGGTAACCGGCGGCAGGTGCGAAATAAAAACCGATACAGGCGATATTAAAATAAAAAAAGACTGAGCACAAAAAATATTAAAAATCATTTCAAATTACTTGAAAAGGTACAGGGCTTTATGCTATAATCTACTCAGAAAGGTCGAAAGAAGGAAGTCGAAATATGAATATTACGCCCTGTCAGATTGATTTTAACGAAAAAAAGGGTTTTATTTGCGATATGGACGGCGTTATATACCACGGTAACCGAATTTTACCGGGCGTAGCCGAGTTTATCAAATGGCTGCATGATGAAAAAAAGGAATATCTTTTCCTTACAAACAACAGCGGCTACACACCGCGTGAGCTTAACCAAAAGCTGGCACGAATGGGGCTTGATGTATCTGAGGAGCATTTTTACACAAGCGCCTTGGCAACCGCCGCATTTTTAAAGGAGCAGGCTCCGGGCTGCTCGGTATTCGCCATAGGCGAGGCAGGGCTTTTAAATGCGCTTTATGACGCCGGAATAACAATGAATGATGTAAACCCCGATTATGTGGTTGTGGGCGAGGGGCGCTCCTATTCGCTTGATACGCTTACAAAGGCAACCAATCTTGTTATGGCTGGCGCAAAGCTTATCGGTGCAAATTCTGATGTATCGGGACCTATTGAGGACGGAATAGCCCCCGCCTGCCGTGCGCTCATTGCACCCATTGAAATGGCAACCGGCAAGCAGGCTTATTTTTGCGGAAAGCCTAACCCGCTTATGATGCGGACAGGCCTGCGCCTGCTGCATTGCCACTCTGCCGAGGCGGTAATGGTTGGTGACCGAATGGATACAGACGTTATTTCCGGTATGGAAAGCGGTATGTCAACGGTGCTGGTGCTCTCGGGTGTTTCCACCCGTGAAACACTTAAAACCTACGCCTACCGCCCGAGTATTGTTTTAAACGGCGTCGGTGATATTCCGGCTATGGCAAACAATAAAAAATAAAATAAACAGCTAAAAAAAGCGAGCCGCAGCACCCAAAAGGAACGGTTGCGGCTCACTTTTTTAGGCAAATATATAAATTCACTCATTATGAAACGGAGATTTAAAAGTGTTAAAAAACTATATCGGCAATAAGGCGTTTTACCGTATGGCTTTAACGATCGCCCTGCCTATGATGATTCAAAACGCCGTTACCAACTTTGTAAGTTTGCTTGATAATATTATGGTCGGGCGGGTCGGAACGCTGCAAATGACCGGCGTTTCGGTTGTTAATCAGCTGCTTTTTGTATATAATCTTTGTGTTTTCGGTGCGGTGGCGGGCGCCGGAATTTTTACCGCCCAGTTTTACGGGCAAAAGGATGATGAAGGCATACGCCAGACCTTCCGTTTTAAAATATTTATCTGCGCGCTTATAGCCGCTATAGGCATTTCGCTGCTGCTTATAAAGGGCGATAGCCTTATAGGGCTGTATCTGCGCGGCGAGGCTACCGCAGCCGAGCGCACCGCCGCGCTCGGGTACGGGCGCGATTATCTTGCAATTATGCTTATAGGGCTTATACCTTTCACCTTTAATAACGCCTATGCCTCATCTATGCGCGAAACCGGGCAGACGGTCGTGCCCATGGTGGGCGGTCTTGTTGCAGTTGCGGTTAATATGTCCTTAAATTATGTGCTTATTTTCGGCAAGCTGGGTATGCCGGTGTTAGGCGTTAAGGGTGCGGCTATTGCAACCGTGCTTTCACGCTATGCAGAGCTTGCCGTAAATGCCGTTTGGCTGCACAGTCACGGCAAGCGCTACCCGTATATTCGCAGTGTTTACCGCTCTGCGCGCATTGCCCTGCCGCTGCTCAAAAAAATTGCGGTAAAGGGTATGCCGCTGCTGTTTAACGAGGCGCTTTGGTCTGCAAGCGTGGCTGTGCTCAACCAGTGCTACTCTACCCGCGGGCTTACTGTTGTTGCGGCAAATAACATAGCCTCTACACTGTGGAATCTTTTCTCGGTCTGCTTTATTTCGCTGGGCAGCGCAACCGGCATCATTATAGGGCAAATGCTCGGCGCGGGAAAGCCGGCCGACGAGGTGCGCGATTGCGACCGAAAGCTGATTGCCTTTTCGGTTACCTCCTGCGCCGTTTTCGGAATTGCAATGGCTGCGGTTTCGGGGGTATTCCCCTTAATTTACAAAACCGATAACTCCGTGCGCTCGCTCGCAACCGCGTTTATTTGCATTAACGCAGTTATTATGCCGTTTAACGCTTATGCAAACGCAGCATACTTTACCCTGCGCTCAGGCGGAAAAACACTCTCCACCCTGCTGTTTGACAGCTGCTTTGTTTGGGTTGTAAGCGTGCCTGTAGCCTATACTCTCAGCAGATTTACCGGAATTGCCATTCTTCCGCTTTATGCCGTTTGCCAGAGCGCGGAAATTCTGAAATGCGTTATAGGCTATATTATGCTGAGGCGCGGCAGCTGGATTAAAAATATTGTGCAAACCCACCCTGACGCGGAATAGCTTTTGATTTTTTGGAGGTTATTTTATGATACACGAATTGGGCGAGCTGCGCTCCTCTGATGGCAGCACACTTTTAAAAGTGTGGAAGGTAAGCGTTCAACCGGGTGTGCGACCGCTTGTGCGCCACAGCCACATACGCTTTGAAATAACCCTTATAACCTCCGGCAGCGGAATTTACACAGTCGGCGATATGGAATACCCTATTAAACCGGATAGTATATTTGTATTTGCAAGCAACGAGCAGCACTGCGTTACCAAGGTGGACGAAAACGGGCTTGAAATGATAAACCTGCACTTTGAGCCGCGCTACCTTTGGGGCAGAAGCTTTGACAGCCTATCTGCGCAAAATGCCGATTTTTGTTTCAGGCACAGCCCTGAGTTCTGCAATTACTTATCCCCCGAACGCTCAACCGCACTAAAAAGCCTTTTTATTATGATGACCGAGGAATTTTCAAAAAAGCCGGCTGAATATGCCCTGCAAATAAAAAATTACCTTAATATGATAATTATAAGTCTTATACGCAGTTTCAACTATTCCTCTGATAATGTCGCCGTAAGCCGCGACAGATTAAATTCGGTTAAAAACACTATTAAGTATATAGACACACATCTATCCGAGCCGATAACCCTGCAAATGCTGGCGGAAAACGCCGGAATGACACCCAATTACTTTTCAACGCTGTTTAAAAAAATCAGCGGGATAACCCTGTGGGACTACATAAACTCGCGAAGAATAGAGGCGACAATGCAGCTTTTAAAGGGCGAAAAACAGCTCAATATACTTGAAATAGCCACTCAGTGCGGTTTTAATAACACGGCGAATTTCAATAAAATTTTTAAAAAGGTAAGCGGTTTAACACCTAAGGAATACCGCGCCAGCGGAGATATAATAGTGTAATTAAATTATTCAGCAATTTATATGCTTTCGCAATATAGCATAAAGCACCGAAATTTTTAAATGTTTTTTTCAATTCACTGTTATTATAAATATTGCACTTTTTTGTCATAAGGAGTATAATAAATACGAAATAAAAGCAAAAGGCGGTGCAGCGGTAATGTTTTCTGAGCTTAAAAGCGTCGGGCTTTTCGGTATCGACTCATATATGATAGAGGTTGAGGCGGATATATCATCGGGACTTCCGACCTTTGACATTGTAGGTCTGCCTGATACCGCCGTAAAGGAATCGCGCGACAGAGTGCGCGCCGCACTGAAAAATTGCGGCTATAAGTTCCCCATAGGCAGAATAACAATAAATCTTGCCCCTGCCGATTTAAAAAAAGAGGGCTCTATATATGATTTACCCGTGCTTATAGCAATACTTAAAGCGTCGGGTCAGCTTGATGCAGACGTGAGCGACAGTGTTTTTATAGGCGAGGTCTCGTTAGACGGCAGATTACGCCACATAGGCGGCGCATTGGCTATTGCCATAACCGCCCTGAAAAACGGCATAAAGAATGTATTTGTTCCCGAAGAAAACGCAGCCGAGGCAGCAATTATAAGCGGCATATCGGTTTACGGTATAAATAATATAAAGCAGCTTATAGCCCACCTTTGCGGCAACGAAAAGCTCACGCCGCAGCCGGTTACGCAGGTTGACGCCCCTACCGCCGCCTTCCCTATTGATTTCAGCGATGTTAAGGGTCAGCTTGCCGCAAAAAAAGCGCTTGAGGTTGCCGCGGCAGGCGGGCATAATGTTTTGCTTATAGGTCCGCCAGGTGCCGGCAAAAGTATGCTCGCAAAGCGTTTACCCACAATTTTGCCCGAAATGACCTTTGAAGAATCAATTGAGACCACAAAGGTTCATTCAATAGCGGGTATACTTGATAAAAACAATCCGTTTGTGCGGGTTCGCCCGTTCCGTGCTCCGCACCATACGGTGTCGCCCGCCGGAATAACAGGCGGCGGCTCTGTTCCTAAGCCAGGGGAAATTTCGCTTGCGCACAACGGCGTTCTGTTTTTAGATGAGCTGCCGGAATTTCGACGCGATGTGACCGAGGCGCTCCGCCAGCCGCTTGAGGACGGCAAGGTAACAATTTCCCGCGTTGCCGGCTCAATTACATACCCAAGCTCAATTATGCTCGTGGCGGCAATGAATCCATGTCCCTGCGGCTTTTTCGGGCACCCTACGCGGCAATGCATATGCTCGCCCAAGGCCGTGCGCAATTACCTGAATAAAATTTCAGGACCTATGCTTGACAGAATTGATATTCATATAGAAGTGCCGCCGGTAAATTATGAGGAATTAAACTCCACCGGCAAGGAGGAAACCTCGGCGGAAATTCGCGCCCGTGTAAACCGCGCAAGGCAGCTCCAAACAGAGCGCTACCGCGGAACGGGTATTTCCTGCAATGCAAAGCTCACCCCCGCAATGCTGAAAAAATACTGTGCATTGGACGATATGGCATCGGGATATTTGAAGCTTGCTTTTGATAAACTCGGTATGTCGGCAAGGGCATATGACCGCGTTTTGAAGATTGCAAGGACGCTTGCAGACCTTGAAGGCAGTGAAATTATAAAAAGAGAGCATATTTTTTCATCAATTTCGTTCAGAACACTTGACAAAAAGTACTGGAGCGAGTAAAATAGATATTGTCAGTTCGGTACGGTGTGTTTTTTAAACTTCACCCTACCGCTGTTCGGGGGCGTAGCTCAGCTGGGAGAGCGTACGGTTCGCATCCGTAAGGTCGAGAGTTCGATCCTCTTCGTCTCCACCATAAGTTTTAAAACCCGCTTGAATAGCGGGTTTTAATTTTTTTCATTAAAATTCCCCCTGTAAAAATACACACTTATGTCAAAAGGTATACCTTTTGAACTCCTGCTTTTGTCCTTTGATGAAATAAAAGAACCTGTCGCTGCGTTTTAAACGCAACGGCAGGTTTTTTTATTTATTCTGTATTATCAGTCTTTCTTAAAGAAATTGATTACATCGCTGTAGCTCTCGTCGTCATCGGCAGAGGTATTCCCGAGGAGAGAAGCCAAGTCATTGTTCTTTTCCTCTTTCTTATCGTCGCCGAGACCTGTTGCAACAACAGTAACGCGGATAGTATCTTCCAGAGTATCGTCAAGCTGAGCACCCCAGATAATGGTAGCGTCCGGGTGAGCCATATCGGAAATGATGGAAGAAGCAAGCTCAACTTCTTCAAGACCGATATCATCGGAACCGGTAATGCTGATGATTACGCCGCGCGCGTTTTCCATAGAGGTTTCAATAAGCGGGCTGCTGATAGCCGCGCGCGCCGCCTGCTCTGCCTTATCGCGGCCGGTAGCAACGCCAACGCCCATGTGAGCATAGCCTGCATCAGACATAATGGACTTAACGTCGGCAAAGTCAAGGTTAACAAGTGCGGTAACGTTAATAAGCTCGGAAATGCTCTGAACGCCCTGACGGAGAACGTCATCGGCAATATCAAATGCATTCTTAAATGTAATCTTCTGCTCGGAAACAAATTTAAGGCGCTCATTCGGGATAACTACCAAGCTGTCAACACATTCCCTTAAAGCGGCAATGCCCGATTCAGCCTGAGTCATACGCTTTTTGCCCTCAAAGCCGAAAGGCTTTGTTACAATACCTACGGTCAGTATTCCGAGCTCTTTGGCAATAGAAGCCACAACGGGGGCCGCGCCTGTGCCGGTTCCGCCGCCCATACCTGCGGTTATGAAAATCATATCGGCAGTGCGAATGGCCGCGGTAATTTCATCGCGTGATTCTTCCGCAGCAGCTCTGCCGTTATCGGGGTTGCCGCCCGCACCCATACCTGATGTGGTTTTTTCACCTATCTGAATTTTCTGATTGGCTTTTGATTTAATAAGAGCGGCTTTATCGGTATTAATAGCGATAAACTCAACGCCGCGAACGCCTGCGTCTACCATGCGGTTTACTGCGTTTCCACCGCCGCCGCCTACACCTACAACTTTAATTTGAACTACGTTCTCTTGATCTTCTGCTACTTCAAATGGCATTTTAAATTCCTCCGTATTTATGTAAATTGGAAATTATACTTACTCACTTAAAGATAATAACATATCTTTTTTCAAATTTCAACACTTTTTATTACATTCCTGTAATTTTTTTTAATTTGTTCAAAATTTAGGCTGTTAGACAATACAATCAGAGCACAATGCTTTTTTGAAGAAACGGCGCCGTTATCGGCATTGTTGCCCTCCGCTCACAATACGTCAGTATTCTTCGGTCAGGCGCCGCGCCGCTAAACAGCGCCGTTTTCTTACAAAATCTTTGACCCATAGCGAGAAAATTTTTTCGCTTATGAAGCCGAGGAATGCAGGAATACCGGCATATTTCAAATGACGAGACAATATAATCGGACAAATTTTCCGCTATGGGAAGTATTGCGCCCTGATTGTATTGTCTATCCCCCCGAAACTGACGAAACAAAGCTGCCTTCGGTGTTTGTGGGCGTCCACATACTGAGATTTATTTTGCCCTTTGCCGTTTCATCCATATTTTTTATCATTCCGGCAAGGTGCGCAAATTTTTTATCGGTATAATTTGAGGTGCCGAGATTAACGGTAAATCTGCCGTCGATTCCCACGGTAATGGCAAGCTCGTCCGTAATGTCAATTTTAGTAATTTTAAGCTTTGTTTTTTCGGCGCTTACAAATATTTCGTTCAGGGTAGTTTCGGTTTTTTCTTTAGCAAAGATAAGCTTATGCCCGACCTTTAAGGTAAGCCCGCCGGCGCTGATTTCGGGTATTCCCTCGGGCTTTTCCGATACCTCCGAAAGCACCCGCCCCGATTTACTCACGGGGTAATATTTATCCCCCGATAAATAGCATACATATTCCGCGGCGTCGGTCACCTTGAGCGTGTATGTTCCCGGCAGTTTGCGCTTTACCGTTACCTTTTCTATGTACGGCAGTTTAGTTTTGAGCTTTTCCTCATTTACCGAGGAAATAAACAGGTTATCGCCCTTTTTTATGCCTGTGGCGGCGATTATCTGCTCTGCCGAATATTTACTGCTGCCGGAGGCGGAAATACTTTCTATTTTGAAGAAAACCGTGAGCGAGAGTATAACCCCTACTCCGACAGCCAAAACAAACAGTAAAACAAGAAAAACCTTAATTCTGCGCCGACGTATTTTCCGTTGCCGCGCCTTTCTTTTTCTTAAGAATTCATCGTCCCTGTTATTGGTATTCAAAAAAATTTCACCTCTTATAGCTTATATCCGCCCCGAGTGATGACAAACGCTCGGTAATTTTTTCATAGCCGCGCTTAATGTGGTGCGTATCCCCTATTTCAGATGTTCCGTTTGCTTTAAGCGCCGCTATTACAAGCGCCGCGCCCCCGCGCAAATCGGTGGCTCTGGCGCGCGCGCCCGAAAGCTCGCTTACTCCCTCAATAACCGCCGCCTTGCCCTCGGTTTTGACTTTTGTGCCGAAACGGTTTAATTCATCAATATATCTGTAACGGTTTTCAAAAATATTTTCCACAAAGACCGAGGTACCGTCCGCCGCTGCAAGCATTGCAACGGCTATAGGTCCTGCGTCGGTGGGAAAACCGGGGTAAACAAGACTTCTGAGCGTGGGTATTCTTTTAAGGCGCTCGGGTGACATAAGGCGCAGGCTTTTACCGTTTACCGAAATATCGCACCCGCACTCGCGAAAGCTCCACAGCAGCGATACCATATGCGGCGGCATAACGTTTTCAAGCTCTATTTTTCCGCCTGTTACCGCGGCGCATGCCATATATGTGGCGGCTACTATGCGGTCAGGTATTATAGTATGCTCGGTGCCGCCGAGCCGCTTTACGCCCTCTATCCGCACGGTATCCGACCCGCAGCCGCAAATTCTGGCGCCTGAGCTGTTTAAAAAATCGGCAAGGTCGCTTATCTCGGGCTCCTTTGCTGCGTTGTGAATAACGGTAGTGCCCTCTGCCGTGGCAGCGGCGAGAATTATATTCTCGGTAGCACCCACGCTCGGAAAGCCCAGGTGTATTTCGGCGCCGTGCAAGCCGTTTTCGGCGGTGCAGTTTAAGTAACCGTGCTCTTCGGTTATTGTAACGCCCATTCTTTCAAGCGCCGATAAATGTAAATCAATAGGTCTCGGACCTAACTCGCAGCCACCGGGGCTGCTTATTACCGCCATGCCCATTCTGCCGATAACCGCGCCGAGAAAAACTACCGACGAGCGCATTTCGCGCATAAGGCTATCGGGAATATCGTACTCGGAAACACCCGAGCTGTCAATAATAACGGTATTTTCCTCCTGCCTGCAC
This sequence comes from uncultured Oscillospiraceae bacterium, assembly GCA_900549755.1. Classification (GTDB taxonomy): domain Bacteria; phylum Bacillota; class Clostridia; order Oscillospirales; family Acutalibacteraceae; genus UBA737. Next base: position 2,775 of record URPQ01000059.1, on the reverse strand, counting down.
TTACAGCCCAAATGCTTAAGAATTTTAAGCGAGGTTTCAACGTCCGACAGCAGCGGGCAGTTATGTACTACGCTTTCCCCGCCGCAGAGCACCGTGCCCGCAAGCACCGGCAAAACACTGTTTTTTGCACCCTGAACGTTCACTCTGCCGGAAAGCCTTTTTCCGCCGTTTATTATTATTTCTGACATCCCGTCACCCTCTCGCAATAAAAACTGTTCTCACAGTTCATACTATGCGAAAGTGCGAAAAGTGTCACGCTTCAGTGTATAGGCTGATGAGAGCCAAACTCATTACAGTTTCGCTCGCTGTCTTTTACCGCCTTGCTCGCGCTCATTTTTGTAAGGTATATAAGCCCATTAAAACATCATAAATTCGCTTGTTCGCGTCGGGAATTGCGTGTTTGCGCGCGGCATCTCCCATTTTTTCAAGAAGCGGCTTGTTGCATATAAGCCCCTCAACCGCTTTAATAAGGCTTTCGCCGCTTAAATCCTTTTCTTCAAGCAGCTGCGCCGCGCCCGCTTTTTTAAGGGTCATTGCGTTGTGGTACTGGTGGTTTTCGGCAACATAGGGCGAGGGTATCAGCACCGAGGGCTTACCGCAGCAGCATAGCTCGCTTAAGGTTATAGCCCCCGCGCGGCAGATAACAAGGTCAGCCGCCGCCATACAAACGTCCATATTGTTTATATATTCGCGAACGTCGGTATACTCAGAAAGCTTTGTATCACTAAGCGCCTCAAGCATTGCCTTGTAGCCCGCGCTGCCCGCGGCGTGTATATGGTAAAAATCGCCCGTAGCGCCTAATTGCTTTATAAGCTCTGTTACCGCCTCGTTTATATGGCGCGCGCCCAGTGACCCGCCGAACGATAAAAGCAGGGGCTTATCACCTATGCCAAGCCTTGCGCGGGCTTCCTCCCTGCTCATTTTAAGCAGCTCGCCGCGCACGGGGTTGCCGGTTATAACAGGGCTTTTGCCGCATTTTAAGTATTTTTCCGCCTCGGGCATGGCAAGCATTACGCGGTCAGCCTTCGGCGCTAACATTTTGGTTGTTACTCCGGGGTATGCGTTTTGCTCGTGAATGGCGGTTTTAAAGCCCAAGCGCTGTGCCTCTTTAAGCACGGGTCCGCTTACATAGCCGCCCGTACCCACAACCAAATCGGGCTGTAGCTGCCTTAAAAGCTTTTTGGAATCGATAGACGCCGTTACTGCAAGCCTTGCCGCCTTAATATTTTTAATCGCGCTTTTAAAGGAAATTTTGCGCTGAAAGCCGGCAACCTCTATTGTATGAAAATCATACCCCGCCGCCGGCACGAGCTTTGATTCGAGTTTTTCGGCAGTGCCAATATATGATATTTCCGCGTCGGGGTGGCGCTCCTTAATATAGCCCGCAACCGCAAGCGCGGGATTTATATGCCCCGCGGTGCCGCCGCCCGCAAACAGTATTTTCACATTTACTTCCCCCTAAAATTCAAGACTTTTCTATATTCGCGCTGCGCGAAACCGAAAGCACAATTCCCATTTCGGCAAGCAATATTAAAAGCGACGTTCCGCCGTAGCTGAAAAACGGAAGACTGATGCCCGTATTAGGTATTGTATTGGTAACAACCCATATATTAAGCATTGCCTGCAAGCCCACCTGAAAAGTAAGCCCCAACGCCAAAAGCGAGCCGAATTTATCCTGCGCGCGCATGGCTATTGTAAACCCGCGCCATACAAGCAGGCAGAAAAGAATTATTATAATAACCGCGCCTATAAGCCCCAATTCCTCGCAGACTATTGCGAAAATAAAATCGTTATGCGGCTCGGGCAGCCATAAGTATTTTTGCCGTGACTGACCTATTCCGCGCCCCAATATTCCGCCCGAGCCTATTGCGAGCAGCGATTGTATTGTCTGAAAGCCTTTGCCTTTAGCGTCAGCCCACGGATCGCGCCAATACTTTATACGGTCGGAGCCGTAGCCTATAATGCCTGTTACAACGGCTAAAACGCCGCCGCCAACACCTAGCGCCGCGCCGCCTATAATATAGCGTTTCGGCAGCCCGCCTACGATAAGCAGCACTATACCTATTGTAAAAATAAGCACGGTTGCCGAAAGGTGCGGCTCAAGCACCACAAGCCCGCAGGTAAGCCCTAAAAGCACCACAAGGAAAAATATGAATTTAAAGCTTTTCATTTGCTTTGCATTGCCCGCAATAAGCGAGGAAAAAAGCAGTATAATTGCGAATTTCGCAACCTCCGAGGGCTGAAAGTTTACAGGGCCTAAAACTATCCACCGCTTAACGTCCATGCCCTTTACCATTGGCGGAATTACCAGCAGCACCGCCAGCATACCTATTGCAAGAACGTAGGTTATCCATGCAAACCTGCGCCAAAAATGGTAGTCGATTTTTGAAATAAGCAGCATAAGCGCAACGCCCGCCGCGGCAAACGCTGCCTGGCGGGTTATGAACTTATAGCTGTTGCCGTAATATTCGTAGGAATAGGCGTAGCTTGCCGAAAACAGCATTACAAGCCCGGTTGTAAGCAATATTAAAACAAAGGATAAAAAGGTTAAATCAAGCCTTTTACCCGCCTCGGGCTTTTTTTTAGCTGCCGCCATTCTTTATTCCTCCTGAATTACTTATTAAAAATTATTGGTAGCAGCGCAAGCAAACAGCCGAGCGCCGCAACGCTTGAAAACACAAGGACTATTTTTTGCTCGGACCAGCCGCACATTTCAAAATGATGGTGTAATGGCGCCATTTTGAAAAGGCGCTTTTTGGTGCGCTTGTAATGCGC
>URPQ01000058.1 GCA_900549755.1 uncultured Oscillospiraceae bacterium | reverse complement strand
CCACACCTCGATAAATAATAAAAGCAAATATTTAATTGTAGTTTTTTATAACATCTATCGCGCTGCTACTCCGCTTACACTTGCGGTGCCCAAATTTTTTACTCCTTGGAGCGGAAAAAAATTTGACCGCTGCGACTTTTCACACTCGCTTTTTCTTCCACAGGAAGCGCTCGTGTTCAAAGCTACCAAACTGAGCCACACCTCGATAAATAATAAAAGCAAATATTTAATTGTAGTTTTTTATAACATCTATCGCGCTGCTACTCCGCTTATATGTAATCACCGTTCGCAAAATTGACAGCTTTATAATTATATACTCTTTACCGCTGAATGTCAATAACTTTTTTTATAAAACAATTATTTTTTTCAAAAAAGACGCATAAATTTGTAGTTCATATTATTTGGACACAACTATTTTGTATAGACAAAGCAATATGGCGAAGCAGAATTTAAAAATGTATTTGTGGACGGTACCAAGATAGAGGCAAATGCCAACCGATATACCTTCGTATGGGCAAATGCAGTACAGAAGAATATGAACCGTCTGTATGACCGTATAGACCGGGAATTGCCGGGTATTGCTTTAAAATACGGACTTTCCGAAAGCGCCAAATTAGAAGAGGTAATTGGGTACCTTGAAAATTTTGCCCGTATGTATGGGATAGAATTTGTGCACGGAAGCGGCAAAAGAAAGACCGAATTGCAAAGGGACTGCGAACGGCTTACGGATCATCTTGAAAGATTAGAAAAATACCGCGAGGCTTTAGGAATATGCGGCAAGAGGAAAAGCTATTCCAAGACCGATACAGACGCAACCTTTATGCGTATGAAAGAGGATCATATGCGAAACGGGCAGTTAAAGCCCGGATACAATGTTCAAATTGCTGTAGAAAGCGAGTACATTGTGGGCGTTTTCATATGCCTTTATTTGAAAAAATGATTGCCTAAACCGAGTAAAAAGTAAATATTTTCATGAAAAAAGAGGGCATTTTTCATACCCTCTGTATGTTTTTGCAGAAAAACTAAAAAAGTTTTCGACATTTTAACAGTTTATAAACATTAAGGGCTGCCGCTCGCGATTCTTTCGCTCTTGCGGCAACCCCTTTTTTGTATTATTTAGAATATTTCTTTCTCGGAACGTAGCTTGTGTGCAGGTCGTGGTGAGCCTTATGACCGCCGAAGCCGTCGTACCACTCGCTGTAAAGCGCCTTTACAACGGGGGATTCGTGCGATTTACGCAGCGCCATTGAAGCGTCCTGATCGTAAAGCGCCTTAGCCCTGACAGCCTTTAAGTCAACAGTATCTCTTACATACTGCGGCTGAATCGGCTGACCGCCGCCGTTTACGCAGCCGCCGGGGCAGCCCATTATTTCAACAAACGCCCAGCCGTCGGGGTTGCCGTTCTTCATTCTGTCCATAACGCACTTGGCAGCCGCTGCGCCCGAGGCTACGGCAACCTTTATATCACTGCCGTTAATATTCACAGTTGCCTGTTTAAGACCCTGTGTGCCGCGCACTGCGGTAAAGTCAATATCGGTGTTATCTTTGCCGGTAAGCCAGTCGTTAGCGGTTCTGAGCGCTGCTTCCATAACGCCGCCCGTAGCGCCGAATATAACCGCCGCGCCCGTATCTTCACCTAGCGGAGAGTCAAACTCTTCATCGGGCAGATTTGTGAAGCTGATACCTGCGCGCATTATCATACGCGAAAGTTCACGGGTGGTAATGGCAATATCAACATCGGGCACGCCCGCCGCGCTCTGGTCTTCCCTGCCTATTTCAAATTTCTTAGCCGTGCAGGGCATTACCGAAACGGAAACTATGTCTTTCGGGTCAATGCCCATTTTATCGGCATAGTAGGTCTTAATAACCGCTCCCGCCATTTGCTGCGGTGATTTGCAGGTAGAAAGATGCTCTAACATATCGGGATAATAATACTCGCAGAACTTGACCCAACCGGGCGAGCAGGAGGTTATCATCGGGAGTGTTCCGTTATTTTTTATGCGCTCAACAAGCTCGTTAGCCTCTTCCACTATTGTAAGGTCGGCGGCAAAATCGGTATCGAAAATCTTATCGAAACCGAGACGGCGCAAAGCCGCAACCATTTTGCCCTCAACATTGGTGCCTATGGGCATACCGAAACATTCGCCCAAAGTAGCGCGGATAGACGGAGCGGTCTGTACCACAACGTGCTTATCGGGGTCGGCAAGCGCCGCCCAGATTTTATCGGTATCGTCCTTTTCAACCAGCGCGCCGGTAGGACATACAACGGTGCACTGACCGCATGAGATACACGGAACATTTGAAAGACCCACCTCAAACGGAGTGCCGATTGCCGTATCAATACCGCGGTTGTTAGCGCCTATAACGCCTACATACTGCTCATTGCAGGCGGCAACGCAGCGGCGGCAAAGCACGCACTTGTTGTTATCCCTTACAAGGTGAGGAGTTGAAGTATCAAGCTCGTAAGTCGGCTTAAAGCCCTCAAAGGCAGATTCCTCTACGCCGTAATCGCGGCAGAGCTTTTGCAGCTCGCAGTTTGTGGAGCGAACGCAGGAAAGGCACTTTTTCTCGTGGGTAGAGAGAATAAGCTCTAAGGTGGTTCTTCTTGCTTTCTGAATTTTTTCGGTGTTGGTAAGAACCTCCATACCCTCGCTTACGGGGTAAACGCAGGCGGTAACAATGCGGAAGCCCCTGCCCTCGTTAGCCTCAACCACGCAGATACGGCAGGCGCCTATCTCGTTTTTCCCCTTCATAAAGCAAAGGGTGGGAATTTCAACGCCCGCAGCTCGCGCGGCGTCCAATATGGTAGAGCCTTTTTCTACGCTTACCGAAATACCGTTTATTTTAACATTTAACATATCCATTTTCTAAGGCTCCTTTCTTACTTTTTAATTATTGCGCCGAACGGGCAGTTAGCAATACAAGCGCCGCACTTGATACAAGCGGTCTGATTGATTTCGTGCGGATTTTTAATAGTGCCGCTGATAGCGCCCACAGGGCAGTTACGGGCGCACTTTGTGCAGCCCTTACATTTATCGGCAATAATCGAGTAAGAAACAAGATCCTTACATACGCCGGCAGGACATACCTTATCGGTAACATGAGCCACATATTCGTCACGGAAGAATTTAAGTGTTGCAAGCACAGGATTCGGCGCAGTCTGACCGAGACCGCAAAGGGAGTTCTGCTTAATGTAGTGGCAAAGCTCTTCCATTCTGTCAAGGTCTTCAAGCGTGCCGTTGCCCTTGGTGATTTTATCGAGCAATTCAAGCAGGCTCTTTGTACCTACGCGGCAGGGTGTGCATTTACCGCATGACTCATCAACCGTAAATTCAAGGAAGAATTTAGCCATATCAACCATACAGGTGTCTTCGTCCATAACAATAAGTCCGCCCGAGCCCATCATACAGCCGATAGCGGTTAAGTTGTCGTAATCGACCTCGGTATCAATAAGGCTTGCGGGAATACAACCGCCCGAGGGTCCGCCTGTCTGCGCGGCTTTGAATTTCTTGCCGTTCGGAATACCGCCGCCTATATCTTCAATTATGTGGCGAAGAGTCGTACCCATGGGAATTTCAACAAGTCCCGTGTGCTTTATCTTACCGCCTAAAGCGAATACCTTAGTACCCTTAGAGCGCTCTGTACCCATTGAGGCAAACCACTCGGCGCCGCGAAGAATAATCTGCGGAATGTTTGCAAAGGTTTCAACGTTGTTTTCAACAGTGGGTGAGTTGTAAAGACCCTTAACCGCAGGATACGGCGGGCGGGGTCTCGGCTCGCCGCGGTTGCCCTCAATTGAGGTCATAAGCGCGGTTTCCTCGCCGCAAACGAACGCGCCTGCACCTAGGCGGATATGCAAATCAAAATCAAAGCCCGAGCCGAAAATATCCTTACCCAAAAGCCCGTATTCACGCGCCTGGTCAATAGCTATCTGCAAACGGTGAACTGCTATCGGGTACTCTGCACGAACATAAACATAGCCTTCTGTTGCGCCTATTGCGTAGCCCGCAATAGCCATAGCCTCAATTACAGAGTGCGGGTCGCCCTCTAATACCGAGCGGTCCATAAACGCGCCGGGGTCGCCCTCGTCCGCATTACATACTACATACTTCTGCGGAGCCTTATTCGGTGCGCACAAAGCCCACTTTCTGCCCGTGGGGAAGCCGCCGCCGCCTCTGCCGCGAAGACCCGAATCGGTAACGCACTTAATAACGTCCTCGGGGGTCATTTCGGTTAAAACCTTACCGAGAGCAGCGTAGCCGTCCATAGCTATGTATTCGTCGATATTCTCGGGGTTAATAACGCCGCAGTTACGAAGAACCACGCGGTTCTGCGATTTATAGAAAGCGGTATCACCGAGGGATACGTTACCCTCAATTTCATCAGCTACGTTGCCGGTATCGTTATAAACCAAGCGCTCAACAATACGTCCTTTAAGCAGGTGTTCCTCAACAATTTCCTTAACGTCCTCGGGGGTTACTCTGCTGTAAAAAGTACCGTCAGGATAAACGATAACAACCGGTCCCAAAGCGCAAAGACCGAAACAGCCTGTCTGTACGAGCTTTACCTCGTCCGCAAGTCCGCAGCTTTCAATATTCTCGGCAAACGCCTTTTGAATATCGTGGCTTCCCGAAGAGGTACAGCCGGTACCGCCGCAGATCAACACATGTGCACGAATCATTTTTTTACCTCCAAATTATTACTTATGAGCGGCTATCGTATATTCGTTTACGACGTTACCGTTTTTAAGATGCTCCTCAATTACGCGCGCTGCCTTTTCGGGAGTCATTTTAACATAGGTTATTTTTTCCTTGCCCGGCTCAAAGACCTCTACAATAGGCTCTAACTGGCAAATGCCTATGCAGCCTGTCTGTGAAACGGTCACCTTTTCCGTAAGTCCCTCTTTGTTTACGCCCTCAACCAAAGCGTTCAAAACGGGGCGCGCGCCTGCCGCAATACCGCAGGTAGCCATTCCCACAACTACGCGAACGCTGTTAACGCCCTCGCGAAGAATGACCTTATCGCGCATTTTTTCCTTTATTGCCTGTAATTCAGCCAATGATTTCATATGTTTTCTTCCTTTCTTAAGGTTTCTTCTATGAATTTTAGCACCTCATAACTGTTAAGCGGCACTTCCTCAAGAACCGCGCGCAGCTCCCTTGTATCAAGGGTCACGCTTTTGTCCCCATAGGTGTGCGTAAACAGAAAATCGGTATCGGGGTGACCCTGTATTAAGGTCACAATACTTGAAACAACGTCTCCGAGCGGCGTATAATCAATATGCTTTTTATTGAAAACCGCCGTGACTTCGGTTCCGTGGTCTTCGGGGTATTCGCTTTCAGCCCTTGATGAAATACAAAAAGTGCCGCCCGTCTGCTCCGCTTCCATTTTTAAAAGCGGCAGCCCCATTCCTACCTTGCGCGTGGTGCGCGTGGTGTAAAACGGGTCGGTTACGGCTTTCAGCGTTTCTGCCGTCATTCCGCAGCCGTTATCCGAAATTTTAAGCGTCAGCGTACCGTCGGTTTCGTTCACGGTAATTTCCGTAAGCGTTGCCCTAGCCTTCACCGAATTTTCGGCTATATCAAGTATATTAAGCGATATTTCTTTCATACCGCACCCCGCAAATAGTTTATAAGCGCCTGTGCGGCGTTTTCCCTGCCGCAGCCAAGCTCTATGTAAGCGCCGCGCTCATTTATATTCCATAAATAGTGAGCGTCGGAGCTTGTTATAATTTTTTTGCCGTATTTCTCGGCATATTCCGCTGCCTTTTCCCCGTCGTTTACCTCCGCAAAAGGAAAGTACGGTTTTTCGGGGAAAAAGCCCAGCACTGCAAGCAAGCCGTTTGACTGCCTGTCGATATGTGCCGGAAAGCACACGCCGCCGTATTTTTCCACCGCCTGCGGCACTTCTTCAAGCGAAAAAGAAGTAGCGTTTATAAGCAGATAATCGTCATAACCCGTGATATTATCGTTTTCATCGATAATACGCTGTTCCCCGAAAATATCGGGGCGGTTTTTGATTTTTATTCTTCTTTCTTCAAGCACCTTTTCAAATTCCATAGCGCCCGAAAGTGTGGCGAACAGACATACCGCGTGAATATCCTCTGCCGTTGTAAGCTCTGTTCCCGCCACGGGAATTATTCCGTGCCTGTAAGCCGCTTTGAAAAACGCAGGGCAGTTTTTTAGGGTATTATGGTCGGTAAGCGCCATAATATCGAGTCCGTTCAGCTCCCCCATTCCCGCAATGCTGTCGGGCGTCATATCATTATCCCCACAGGGGGATAAGCAGGAATGAATGTGCAGATCGTAATAATACCTCATAAAAGCGAGTGAAGCGTTACCGCGGCATCATAAGCAGAACCCAAAAATGACAGTATATTAACGCCCTTTTCCTCCGCTGTTTTGCGAACGTCCGCGGGTATTTCCACGCTCTCCGCCGCTATTATGCAGGCAGTGTCCGCAAGGGCTGCTACCGCCACAATATTGGCGTTGGACATTATGGTTATCCACGCGTCGCCCGATTGTGCCCTGCCCATTACCCAGCTTAAAAGGTCGCCTATATAAACGCCGGTTATTTCTCTGTCCGTTTCGGGGGTTGCAACCGCGCCGAAACCGTTTTTCAAAAGGTCTTCTACCGTCATTTACCGTCGCCCTCCTTATATAAGGGACATTTTGCCCCGCAGGATTTATTTCTTACCGTGTCCTCTGCAAACGCGCGGCAGTTAGGCGCTCCGCACGCGCCGCAGTCAATGCCGGGTAAGGTATCGCGCAGCTTTTGAATATCCGCCATCATCCGCATTGATTCAGCCATACTGTCGCTGAGTCTGGAAATTGGGTGATAGGTAGGTATTTCGTTGAAAATGTAGCTTTCGGGAATATAGCTTTCTTCCTTTGAAAGAAAGTTTTGCGAAACTGGCAAATATCTTCTTAACGTCTGCAGCCGTGCTTTTGCTATAAACGGGTTTTGCATTGTCATAACCCCGCCTACGCAGCCGCCCGAACACGCGTTAAGCTCAATAAATTCAAGCGGCGGTATATTGCCGTTTTCCACCTGATCAAGCACCCGTATCACGTTTTCAATTCCGTCCGCCGCTAAGTAGCTTTCGTTGAATATTGCGGTAGCCTCTCCCCCCGTGCTTGCCCAGCCAATGCCAATCATACCCGAGTTTGAAAGCGACTTTATATCCGCCTTCGGCTGCATTTTGGCTATAAGCTGAAAGTAAATATCGTTAATCGAAACCACCGTATCAACCTGACTTTTATAGCCTGCAAACCCGTTTTTTACATAGCTTACCTTTGCGGGGCAGGGTGAAATAAAGCAAACACCTATCTCCTCATCCGATAGCTCGGGGTGCTCCCGCTTTGCCTTTTTGCGGGCAAGCATTGCCGCAACTTCCATTGGCGGCAGCATATGTATAATATTATCGGTAAGGGACGGAAAGCGCAAACCTATAAGCCTTATTACCACGGGGCACGCCGAGCTTATAGCGGGTTTTTTAACCCCCTCGGTTTTAAGGTAAAGCCTTGTGTACGCGCTGACGAGTTCCGCCGCGGCGGAAACCTCAAACACATCGTCAAACCCGATTTTTATAAGACCGTCAAGCACATAGTCAACGTCCTCTAAATTATCGAACTGACCGTATAGCGAGGGCGCGGGCAAGGCGATTTTCCACTTGAATTTATCCATTGCCGAAAGCTTTTCGCAAACCGCCTTTTTCGCGTTATGCGGGCATACCCTTATACATTCGCCGCAGTCTATACAGCGGTCGGGGTCAATTGAGGCGTGACCGCCGCGTATTCTTATTGCCTCTGTGGGGCAGTGCTTTAAGCACGCGGTGCAGCCGCTGCACTTTTTTTCGTCAAGGTAAACCGAATGTTCATATCTGTTCATTTGAGCACCTGCCGAAAATATTTTTTCAAAGCATAACCTTCATTGTAATGTCCGTACCCACGCCCACCGTGGAGTTTATCTCCATACTGTCGGTATAGCGTTTCATATTGGGCAGCCCCATTCCCGCGCCGAAACCTAAGGAACGTATCTGGTCGGACGCTGTGGAGTACCCCTCCTGCATAGCCCGCTCAATATCCTTAATTCCCGGTCCTTTGTCATGCAGGAATATTTCAATACAGTCCTCACTCACGGTAACGTCGGCTTCGCCGCCGCCCGCGTGAATTACCATATTTATTTCGCCCTCGTACATTGCAATGGAGACCCTGCGTATTATTTCGGGCGGCAGCCCTAATTGCCTTAAATTCTTCTTGACCTGAACCGAGGCCTTACCTGCCGATGTAAAATCCTCACCGTCAACGTCAAAGTGGAATTTCAAAGCCTCAGGCATTTTTAACCCTGTTCCCTACAAGACCGTTGCTGTAAAGAATACCGCAAGCCTCGTACATTCTTTTATCGGTAGCAAGAATTACCATACCGCAATCCTTAGCCAGCTCAATCATTTCGGCAGTGGGCATTTTGGAGCGCACAAACACTATGCAGTTCATATCCATCATTTCGGCGGTTCTTACAACCTGTAAATTAACAAGCCCCGTAAGCAGCACCGCCTGATCCTTTACATATGCCAGCACATCGCTCATCATATCGCTGCCGCAGGCGGAATAAACGTGGCGTGAAAGCCCCTCCTCGCAGCAGATGACCTGTGCGCCCAGCAAATCTTTTATAGTACCGATCTTCATATGCGGAGTATCCTTTCGGGATTTATTTACCGAAGCCGTATTTTTCAAGTATGCCGTCAACATCATCTACGGTCAGTCTGCCGTAAACCTCATCATTAACAGTAAGCACCGGCGCCAAGCCGCAAGCGCCTATACAGCGGCAAGCGGTAAGCGAAAATCTGCCGTCCTCGGTACATTCGTCCGCACCGATTCCGAGTCTTTCGCTCAGCTTGTTGAAAATATCCCCAGAGCCCTTAACATAGCACGCGGTGCCAAGACATACGGATATGTTGTACTCACCCTTAGGCGACAGCGAAAACTGCGCGTAAAATGTGGAAACACCGTAAACCTTTTCAAGCGGCACGTCCATTCCCTCGGCTATCATTTCCTGAACCTCCATAGGCAGGTAGCCGTAAACGTCCTGCGCCTGCTGCATAACTGCCATCAAAAGACTTTTATCGTGCTTATTGGCGTCAATTATTTCGCGCAGCTTTTTTTCCTGTTCAGCTGTTCCCTTAAAGGGAAGTTTACTGATCTTTTTTTGCATTAAACGAATCCTCCTTCGAATAATTGTATGCACAATTCATATATATGAATCTACATATACTTATGTAGTATAACATATATTTTTTCATTTGAAAAGCCCCTTTCGACAATTTTTTAACAAATTTTTTTGTCCGTTTTTTGTTGTTATTGCAAATAAGCTTTTTTTGTGGTAAAATACCCATAGAAAATATTCAGAGGTTTACCTAAATGAAATGCTGTTTTAAATTTTTCGCGCTGTTTTCGGCGCTTGCTTTACTTATAACATCGGTCGGCTGCAAAGATAGCTACCAAAACGCAATTATTTATTACGAACTGCCCGAGCGCCCCTTTACGCTTGACGCGCAAACCGCCTCAACCGATTCGGAGCTGTCAATCGTTAAAAATATTTACGAGGGGCTGCTCAGAAAAAATTCAAGCGGCGCCGTTGTTTGCGGCGCGGCGAAAAGCTTTGAAAAAAACGGGCTTAAATACACCTTTAAGCTGCGCGAAAACGCCGTATGGAGCAATAAAGAGCCGCTTACCGCAGCCGATTTTGTTTTCGGGCTGCGCCGCGCGGTAACCCCCGTAACCGCCGCACCCTATGCCTCGCGGCTTTTCGCCGTAAAAAACGCGCAGGATATTTATAAAGGCAAAAAAAGCGCCGATACCCTCGGCATATCCGCTCCCGACGAGCACACGGTTGTAATTGAGCTGGCATACGATGACCCTGGCTTTGAAGAAAGCCTTACCACAAGCGTTGCTATGCCCTGCAATGAAAAGTTTTTCAATGAATCGGGCGGCAAATACGGGCTGACGCTCGATACCGTTATATCCTGCGGCAGCTACAGGCTCGGGCGCTGGAACGACGGCGAGGACTCTTTCGGAATACGGCTTTATTCCTTTGATAACTACAAGGGCACCTTTAAAGCCAAAAACGCGGCGGTTTATATAACCCGCGCTAAGGATAAAACGCCATATGAGCGGCTGCTGGATAACAATGTGGATATTACATTTATAGATTCCGCGCTGTCAAAAGGCGCTGAATCGGCAGGGCTTAAAATAACCGATTATCAGAATATATGCTGGGTTATGACTATGGACAACTCCCTTTCGGAAAATCTGCGTAAAAGCCTTGCTTTGCTTATAGGCGAGCAGGTATATTCAGCCGATTTAAAGCCGGGCTATTCCGCTGCCGCATCCCTTTTCCCGGGTGTTATTTCGGGTGAAAAAACCTCAGCGGGTATGCTTTCCTATAATTATGACGGTGCGAAAGCACTTTACTCGGCGGAGCTTAAAAATCTGCCCGATAAAAAATTCCCGTCGGATATAAAGCTCTATTTTTACGATGACGGCAATATAAAATCTATCATAACCGATATTGTGGGGCACTGGCAAAACAAACTCGGCGCGTTTATAAATATCGAGACCGCAAGCAGCGCCGAAAAGCTGACCCCGCAGCTTAAAAACCGCGATTTACCGATATCCGTGTTCCCCATTCGTGCCGACAGCGAAAGCCTTTCGGAATTTGCCGAGAAATTCGGCATTTCCGCAAAGGGCAAAACCCCCGACTCGGTGCAGGCAGAATTACTTCGCGGCACGCACATTATCCCGCTTTTGTTCCAAAATACCACCGTTGCATACTCTTCCGCTTTAAGCGATGTTTACACCGTCCCCGGTGACGGATATATAGATTTTTCGTTTATAGTAAAAACAGAAAAATAAAGGGGTATTCGTAATGCGCCATATCAAAAAGCTTTGGCACCGTTTTCTCAAATATCCTGTTTCCACAACCTTGCTGTTTTGCGGCGCGGTCGCCTTAATTTGTACTGTTATTTATCAGCTCATTTACGGTCCTCGCGATGATTTTGAACTTTCCGCTTTTCTTGTAATTTCAATTGTATTTCTGCCTTTTGTGCTCACTGCGGAAAATATTTTACTGCTCACAAACAAAAAACGGCTGACATATAAAAGTACTTTTATGAGCCTTTGGGAATTGCTCTCAATTGCTGCGGGAGTTTATTATACCGTTACATTTGCCCCCTTAAAAAATATACTTTTCAAGGATTGGTTTGTTCAGCTTTACGACAATCAAAGACATTCGCCTATATCGCCCGAGCATACGCCCACACTTGCAGTCCTTTTCTCCGTTGCTGTTATCGGTCATATCTGCCTGAGATTTATTCCGCAGAATAAACGCCCGCCGCTTTTTTCGGCGCTCTGCATTTCCTCGATTTATATCGGCTGCGCGCTTTGCGTCTTGTGGTGCGTACAAATTACCGGCGCGTCATTTTTCCTCTTTTTATTTCCTATAAACTATATTATACTTTCTTTCCGCGTAATAGCCTGCGAAGTGCTTTCTGCCGATAAAACGGCGGAAAAAGCGGAAGAGCAAACCAAAATGCCGCGTATCTCCGCCTTTTTGCATAATAAATCAAGCCTGCCTGTATTGGCACTGCTGTTGCTTATTCCCCTGCTCGGCGTTCTTACGGTAATTATGCTGCTTTTCGGTCAGGAACCCGACAGCGCAATAAAACTTTGGACCGAAACCGCCGACTGGACAATGTCGCAGAAAATCGCGCCCGAAAACCTGCCGAGAGATGGTCATTACCTATGCACCGTAGCAGCCGAGGGGCACAAAAAATTAGTAAAGCCTTTGAGAACAGGCAAAAGGCACGGTCACGAAATAACGGTTAACAGGCAGCTTTGCATTGCAAACGCTTTTGAACAGCTGCTATCCGAGCGTGCTCCGCATTTACACCGCGCAATTCGTAATTTTTACGATAAAACGGGCTACCCGATAGCAAAGCATATTAAAACACCGCTTGCTGCCGACATAGTATATATAATAATGAAACCGCTTGAATGGCTCTTTTTATTGGTTCTTTACCTTTTTGATACAAAGCCGGAAAACCGAATTGCAACTCAATATCCGCACTCCGCGCCGCCCGAAATTTAACACAAGTAAGCCTTTCTTTGTTGTGGGAATAATCGGCATAATTATCCTCATAATATGTTATGGGTGATAATTATATGAAAAAATTAAACGCCGTGCTTGAATTTATTATAGTGGGTGCTGTGGGAACACTGTGGCACTTCGTGTACGATTGGACGGGCGATAATCATTTTATAGGCTTTTTCTTTCCCGTAAACGAAAGCACATGGGAGCATTTAAAGCTTATCTTCTTCCCTGCCATTATTTATTCGGTTATAGAATACTTTATAATGAAAAACAAACCCCGAAATTATATTCCCGCGGCTGTTGCGGGCATTTTCGGCGGTATGCTTTCAATAGTTATGTTCTTTTACACCTATACCGGAATTATCGGCTATGATATACCGTTTT
>URPQ01000057.1 GCA_900549755.1 uncultured Oscillospiraceae bacterium | reverse complement strand
CTTGCCGCCATCAAATAAAGGGGTATATATCCCATGCGGGGCGGCTTGCTGCGAGGTAAGCCGCCCCTGCTTTTTTGTTCCCCGTCATCCTTGCAATCTGGAGCATATTCCTGTATCCTGTTCTCACAATACAAAACGAATGGAGGAAAAAGAGATGCGCTTTCTTTTGAAACTTCTGTTTGCGCCGGTCATGGCTGTGGACGTTCCCTGATCGTTTCGGGCAAACGCGGTAAACGTATAATTTGTCATAAACAATGGTGTAGTGATCAGCATGATCCGGAGATAGCTTTTTCCAAGGGCAGTCAGACCCGCATCTGCGCCAAGAAGATGCAGAAATTTCTCTGGTGCAAAAATACCTGTGATAATAAAAGGCACGCTGCACAGAACGCTCCAGAAAACGGACTGGAGAAAATAATGATCCGTGTCCTCACCCTTGGCTCTGTTGATCCCGAATCGGGTGGCAGAATGATACTGCCGGGTGCTGCCTACGCCTACCCCGAGCGGCGGCACAAGCTTGACCCGCTGGCTGTCGCGGCAGAGAAAATTATTGAAACCACCGAAAAATCGGGCGGTGAGCTTTCCTCTGCGCTGCTTAACACGATTGACGGATTTTCACCCCTATTATGCCGCGAGGCGGCATTTAAAGCCGAGCTTTCGGGCAGTCTTTCAGCCGCGCTCGGCGGAATAATATCCGATTTAAAAAACAGCGGCACTCCCCTGCTGCTTATAAAAAGCGACGGCACACCGCAGGATTTCAGCTTTACCGATATTTCGCAATACGGCAGTATGTTTGAGAAAAAGGTGTTCCAAAGCTACTCGCAGCTGCTTGAAGAATTTTATTCGGCGCGCGATACCGCCGACCGAATGAAGCACGCCGCGGGAGATATTGTAAAGCTTGTAAACAACCTGAAAGCGCGCACCGAAAAAAAACTTGCTTTGCGTATTCAGGAGCTTAAAAGCTGCGAAAACCGCGAGCAACTGCGAATTTACGGCGAGCTTTTAAAGGCTAATTTATATAAAGCCGTGTCGGGAGCAAATTTTATTGAGGTTGAGAATTACTATGACGATATGAAGCAGATTCGTATTCCGCTTGACCCCACGCTCTCCCCGCAGAAAAACGCCGCGAAATATTTTAAGGACTATAAAAAAAGCCACACGGCAGAGCAGACCTTAACAGAGCTTACGCGGCGCGACGAACAGGAACTTATTTACTTTGACTCGGTGCTTGAAAGCATATCCCGCAGCAGCACCAAGGCAGAAATTTCCGAAATTCGCGAGGAACTGACCGCGGGCGGGTATTTAAAAGCGCTCGCGACTAAGCCGAAAAAAACGCAGGTGCCAGTGCTGCGGGAATATAAATCTGCCGAGGGGTACAGAATAATCGTAGGCAAAAACAACCGCCAGAACGACTATATTACCACCACCCTCGCCGCCAAAAACGATTTGTGGTTTCATACCAAGAATATTCCCGGCTCGCATGTGGTTGTAATGTGCGGCGGCAAAGAGGTATCGGACGAAACGCTGATTTACGCCGCAACGCTCGCCGCCGAAAACTCGGGCGCCGCCGCGGGCGCGCAGGTGCCTGTTGATTACACGCCCGTAAAATTTGTTAAAAAGCCGAACGGCGCAAAACCCGGAATGGTTATTTACACTACAAACAAAACGCTTTATGTAACGCCGAATAACGGGGGTAAATTATGATCATCGGTGTTTCAACCGCTTCGTTTTATCAGCTTGAAACCGAGGCGGCCTTAGAGGAGCTCGGAAAAGCGGGAGTAAAATATACCGAAATATTTTTCAATGCGCTGTCGGAGTTAAAGCCCGCTTTTATAGATATACTTGAAGATATTTTGGATAATTACGGTATAAAGGTAACCTCGGTGCACCCCACAATGTCGCTTGCGGAATCGTTTATGATTTTTTCAAACTACGAGCGCCGCTATTACGAGGCTGAGGAGCAATACCGCCGCTATTCCGAAATTGCGGCGCGTTTCGGCGCGAAATACATTATAATGCACGGAGGCAAGCCTAACGGGCTCACTACCGATGAGGAGTACTGCGAGCGCTATATGCGCCTAAAAGACGTAACGCGGGAAAACGGCGTTACGGTTTTGCAGGAAAACGTGGTGCGCTACCGCGCGGGAGATATTGAGTTTTTGCGCTCTATGCGGGATATTTTGGGGGATGCCGCGGAGTTTTGCATTGATTTAAAGCAATCGCTGCGCTGCGGGTATGACCCATACACGCTTATAAACGAATTTTCTGAAAATATAAAGCACTACCATATAAGCGACCACTCGGTAGCCTCCGACTGCCTGCTGCCCGGTAACGGCGGCTTTGATTTTGCGGAGTTTTTCAAAACACTTAAAAACACAGGCTACCGCGGCGCGGCGGTAATTGAAGTCTACAATAACGCATATAAAGAATATGGGGAAGTATTCCGCTCATACCGCGCGCTTAAAGAGTTATCCGAAACCTGTTCTTGACAAATAAAAGGATTTGTGTTAATATCTTAATAATCTGAGGGAGTAGTGGCGCGCATAAAGCGCGTTGCAAGTCGACATATCGGCATTTATTGCCCGGCTTGTATTAAATAACGAGACTCGGTGCCGCGCGGCACACGGGTCTTTTTTTATCGGGGGTAAATTTTATGAGTATTATTGAGCTTTTTTTAATTGCGGTAGGTCTATCTATGGACGCGTTTGCCGTTTCGGTATGTAAGGGGCTGTCCACGCGGCAGCTGAAACCGAAGCATTATTTAATAATCGGGGCGTGGTTCGGCGGCTTTCAGGCGCTAATGCCCACTATCGGTTACCTTTTAGGCTCAACCTTTGAAAAATATATAACAAGGTACGACCACTGGGTGGCATTTGTTCTGCTCTCGTTTATAGGAGGAAATATGCTTAAAGAGGGCTTTTCAAAGAATACCGAAACTACCGATTCATCGTTCAGCGTATCTGCAATGGCGGTGCTGGCGGTTGCCACGAGTATTGACGCGCTCGCTGTAGGCATAACCTTTGCGCTGCTGCCAGATGTTAATATTATAGCCGCAGTGTGCTTTATAGGCGCCATAACCTTTATTATATCGGGCATAGGGCTTAAGGTCGGCAATGTTTTCGGGCTGAAATACAAAAACAAGGCGGAAATTGCAGGCGGAATAATACTTATTTTAATCGGTATAAAAATACTGCTTGAGCATTTAGGCGTTATAAATTTTTAAAGTAAAATGCTTTCAAGCGCTGAAACGCTTTCAGCAACAGCGTCAGCTCCCGCGTTTTCAAGCTCTTTTCTGCTACCGAAACCGTAAAGCACGCCTACAGACGCTATTCCGTTGAGCCGAGCCCCCTCAATATCGTGAAAACGGTCGCCCACCATAACGGCGGCCGTTTTGTTTTTTACGCCGCAGGTATTTATTACGTATTCTATTACCTGATATTTTTCATTGCGAGTATCGTCAAGGCTTGCGCCCCCTATAAAATAAAAATATTTTGATAAACCGTAATGCTCCAAAATAATTTTTGCGAATTTCTCGGGCTTCGAGGTTGCAAGCACTGCTTTCTTCCCCGCGCCTTGCAGCTTTTCAAGCAGTGCGGGTATTCCCGCATACACCGTGCAATCGAGCACGCCCTTAACGTGGTAGTATTCGCGGTAGTATTCAACCGCCTTTTCCGCCATCTCATCGTTCAGCCCGCAAAACTCTGAAAAGCCCGTTTTAAGCGGCGGGCCTATAAAGCGGCAAAGCGTTTTATATGGCGGTATTTTCTCTCCCATTTTTTCAAGAGCGTATTTTACCGAATCGGTAATTCCCTTTGCGGAATCGGTTATGGTTCCGTCTAAATCGAAAAGTATATATTTAAAGTCTTTCATCTTATCACCTGCTCCATTTTAGCATATTTTTAACCAAAATTAAAGAATAAGAAAAAAATTTACTTTCAGGACTTAATTTTTTATTGACTGGGGCGCATTTTAGTAGTATTCTTAAATACGTAAAAAATATAGGAGGTACTATAAAAATGTTTAAATCAGAATACTTAAACAGGGTATACGAAGGCGTTGAAAAGCGCAGCCCGGGCGAAAAGGAATTTTTGCAGGCTGTGCGCGAGGTTTTAGGCTCGCTGGAGCCGGTTGTAGCCGCTAACCCGAAGCTAGAGGAAAACGGCGTGCTTGAAAGAATAGTTGAGCCGGAAAGACAGATTTTCTTCCGTGTTTCCTGGGTTGACGATAACGGCAAGGTTCAGGTAAACCGCGGTTACAGAGTTCAGTTCAACTCTGCCATAGGTCCATACAAGGGCGGCATACGTCTGCACCCCTCGGTTAATGCATCGGTTATTAAATTCTTGGGCTTTGAGCAGATTTTCAAAAACAGCCTTACAGGTCTGCCCATAGGCGGCGGCAAGGGCGGCTCGGACTTTGACCCCAAGGGCAAATCCGACGGCGAAATTATGCGTTTCTGCCAGAGCTTTATGACCGAGCTTTCAAAGCATATCGGAGCAGATACCGACGTTCCTGCAGGCGATATAGGCACGGGTGCCAGAGAAATTGGCTATATGTTCGGTCAGTATAAGAGACTCCGCAATGAGTTCACCGGCGTTCTTACCGGTAAGGGTCTTACATACGGCGGTTCGCTTGCGCGTACCGAGGCTACCGGCTACGGACTTTGCTACTACACCGAGGAAATGCTCAAGTGTATGAAGAACGATTCCTTCAAGGGCAAGACCGTTGTGGTTTCGGGATCGGGCAACGTTGCTATTTACGCTACCGAAAAGGCTACGCAATTAGGCGGTAAGGTTGTTGCTCTTTCCGATTCAAACGGATATGTTTACGACCCGAACGGCATAAAGCTTGATGTTGTTAAGCAGATTAAAGAGGTTGAGCGTGGCAGAATTAAAGAGTATGCCGAGCGTGTAGACGGCGCTGAGTACCACGAGGGCTGCAAGGGCATTTGGACAGTCAAGTGCGATATTGCTCTGCCCTGCGCTACTCAGAACGAAATTGACGAGGAATCGGCAAAAATCCTCGTTAAAAACGGCGTAATGGCTGTTGCCGAGGGCGCTAATATGCCTTCAACCCTTGAGGCTATTGAAGTATTCCAGTCTTCGGGCATTCTCTTCGGGCCTGCAAAGGCTGCAAATGCGGGCGGTGTTGCAACATCGGCGCTTGAAATGAGCCAGAACTCCATGCGCTACAGCTGGACATTCGATGAGGTTGACGCAAAGCTCAAGGATATTATGGTAAACATTTTCCACAACTCCTACAATGCCGCAAAGAAATACAATTTAGAGGGCAATCTGCTTGCCGGCGCTAACATTGCAGGCTTTGAAAAGGTTGCCGAGGCAATGCTCGCACAGGGTGTAGCATACTGATAAAAAACCTTATTACAGGCGGCAGGCATTTGCCTGACCGGTTATAAAAAACGCTGTCCGCGGCTCGTACTGCCGCAGGCAGCATTTTTTTACATTGCTGCGTAATTTACCGTTTAACACATAAATTTCGGCAAAAATCAGCGCCTGATTTTAAAAAAGCAAGCGCTGCTTGACAAGATTCAAAGTATGTTTTATTGCCTGCAAGTGCAAGAAGTGATATAATATTTTAAAAATCAAAAAAGGAAGTGGCGCAATGCTATCTGATAATATCAGAAATTACCGAAAAAAAATAATATGTCTCAGGATGAGCTTGCCGAAAAGCTGGGTGTTTCAAGACAAAGCATCAGTCTTTGGGAAACAGGTCAAACCCAACCGACCATAGACAATATTATTGCTTTATCAAAAATATTCAATGTTACGTCCGATGAAATTTTAAAAAGCGACGACAGTACGCTTGACATTGTAAAAAGCCCGCAGGATAAAGTCCCGGCAGAAAAAAAGAAAAATAAAACCTGGCTGTTAGTCACCGTTATCGGAATTACTGTTATTATCGGGGCTGTATTGTTCTCGGTGCTTTTTAAAAACGGACTTTTTAAAGACAACGTTTCCGGCAGCGGCACAGCGGACAGTTCGGTTTCCGAGCCAAAAAGCGCCGATACAAGCAAGGCATCAAGTAATACCGGCTCCAAGGTCACAAACAACAGTTCAAAGTCCAATGCTTCCGGCTCAGGCTCAAAAGCTGCCGGCAGCAGTAAAGCCTCAGGCAGTAAACCGGCAGCCGCGACACCCGCAAGCTCATCAAAGCCCGAAAAGCAGTTTGATTTATTCACCTACTGCAAGGATTTCGCAATAAAAAAGGGCAAGCTGAACGGCGATTACTGTATGTATCAGCAGCCCGCTACACAATACGGCGGATATAAGGACGAATATTTTTCAATTTCATATTGGGGAGACAGCAATATGGTTGAATTTTGCCTTCACTGCCCCTCAAACGATACATACAGCGTGAATTTTTACCTGAGAATGCGCGGCGGATATAACAAAAAATATGAGTATTTGACCTCGCGTTATTACAGGGATAACGGTGAAAGCGTAAGAAGCGCAACCGGTTATATTGACCCCGCAGTATTTTCTGACAATTATCCCCTAAGCTGCGATAAATATGAGGGCAGCGCCGAAGGTCAAAATGATTTTATGGAGGAAAGCAGAGTAGGAATATGCGATTTGATACATTGCCTCAAAAAATTTGTAGAGGTAGAAAATATGGAATGTGATTTTTCCGCATTTGATTTTGCAAATTTTTAGCTTAAAGCTCATAACAGCTTGCACTTTGCATAAAATATGTGGTATACTTAATAAAAATACTCGGATGTATTTCGGGAGTATACGGGGTGTTGGGCAAGCATATGAAAACCTTTAAAAGCTATTTATATATAAGCTTAGGCACAATATTGCTGACGGCGGGAGTGTATTTTTTTAAAATACCGAACGGATTTTCTACCGGAGGAGTAAGCGGTATAGGCACGCTGCTCGGCAAGCTGACACCGCTTTCCCCCGCAATGTGGATTTCGCTTATAAATCTTCTTTGTTTATTTATAGGCTTTGCCGTGCTCGGCAAAACAACCGGAATTAAAACAGTATATTGCAGCCTGCTGTTTTCGGGGCTGACTCAGCTTTTTGAATGGACAATCCCCCTTAATAAAACGCTTACCAACCAGCCGTTTTTGGAGCTGGTCTACGCTATGCTGCTAACCTCGGTAGGCTCGGCAATAATTTTCAGATACGGCGCTTCCTCCGGCGGGACAGATGTTATTGCGCTGATTTTAAAAAAATACACCTCGCTCAATGTTGGCAAGGCGCTGCTCTGTGTAGATTTTTTAATTGCGGCAAGCGCATTCCTCGTTTTCGGAATTGAAACAGGGCTTTACTCGCTGCTTGGGCTGTTTGCAAAGGCTTTTTTGGTTGACGGGGTTATTGAAAGTATAGACGCCTGTAAATATTTCACCATATTTACAACCGAGCCGGAAAAAATATCCGATTTTATTATTAATAATCTTCATCACGACGCCACCCTTTCAGATGTTAAAGGCGCATATACCGGCAACAGCAAAACCGCAGTGCATACCGTCTGCCGCCGCTTTGAGGCTATTCAGCTGCAGCGCTTTGTTCATGAAACAGACCCTCACGCTTTTATGATTATAACAACCAGCAGTGAAATTATAGGCAGAGGCTTTCGCGGGGTATAAAACAGTTACCAATACACCTGTCTTCATAATACCTATTCCCTATTTACCGCAATTTTTATCACAAAAAAATCTTGACAAATCAGTTAAAATGCGGTATTATTATGAATATGCCGCTGTGGTGGAATAGGCAGACACAAGGGACTTAAAATCCCTCGGTAGCGATACCGTACCGGTTCAAGTCCGGTCAGCGGCACCATGGGACTGTCGAGTTAAGACAGTCCCTTTTCTTTATTCATAATAAAGCGGAGACCTTGGAATAATCCTTAGTCTCCGCTTTTGTTTTAATAATTACAGACAATCGGCTTTACTTTTTAAGAGCGATTGCCTTCTTTGCTTTTTCGGCAATATTTACGGCGCGCAAGCCGAACTCATCAAGCAGCTTGGGTGCAGGTCCCGAATGACCGAATACATCATAAACGCCGAGCTTCAGCACCGGAACAGGATAATTTTCGGAAAGCAGCTCCGAAACAGCACCGCCGAGCCCGCCTATAACCGAATGTTCCTCGGCGGTAACAACAGCGCCCGTTTCCTTAGCCGCCTTTAAAATAATACCGTTATCAAGCGGCTTAATTGTATGAATGTTTATAACGCGTGCGTTTATACCCTCGTTTTTAAGCAGTTCGTGAGCCTCAAGCGCCTCATTTACCATAAGACCCGTGGCAACTATTGTAACATCGTTACCCTCGCGAAGTTCTACACCCTTACCTACTTCAAACTTATAATCATCGTCAAATATAACCGGAACGGCAAGTCTGCCGAAACGCATATAAACGGGTCCGTCAATTTCCAGCGCGGCTCTTACCGCCTTTTTAGCCTCGGTTTCGTCAGCCGGGTTTATAATTGTCATTCCCGGAATTGTGCGCATTAGGGCTATATCCTCGCAGCACTGATGTGTAGCGCCGTCCTCACCGACGGAAATTCCCGCGTGGGTCGCGCCTATAATAACGTTGAGGTGCGGGTAGCCTACCGAGTTTCTCACCTGCTCGTAAGCTCTGCCCGCCGCAAACATTGCAAACGAGCTGCAAATCACCTTTTTGCCCGTAGCCGCTATACCTGCCGCAATGCCTATCATATCGGCCTCGGCAATACCGCAATCGTAAAATCTTTCGGGATATGCCTTTTTAAACATACCCGTTTGTGTGGCGGCGGCTAAGTCCGCGTCCAAAACCACAAAATCGTCTCTTTCGGCGCCGAGCTCCACCAAAGCGCTGCCGAAACCTGCGCGTGTTGCAACCTTTTTAATTTCTGCCATTACATTCCCCTCCTCAATTCAGAGCGGCAAGCGCCGCGTTAAGCTCTGCCATTGCCTGCTCGTACTGCTCGTCATTCGGGGCGGAGCCGTGCCAGCCTACTGCGTTTTCCATAAAGGAAACGCCCTTGCCCTTTACGGTCTTTGCAATTATAGCAACCGGCTTGTCCACTGTTTCAGCCTCTTTCAAGGCGTTCTCAATTTCTTCAAAGCTATGACCGTCAATAGTGATAACGTGCCAGCCGAACGCCTCGAATTTCTTATCTATGGGGGCTGCCGAGTTTACTTCTTCAATAGTTCCGTCTATCTGCAAATTGTTGTAATCAACAAATGCGGTAAGGTTGGAAAGTCCCTTGTTTCCGGCGAACATAGCCGCCTCCCAAACCTGACCTTCCTCAATTTCACCGTCGCCCAAAACGGCGTATACCTTAAAGCTGTCGCCGAAGTGCTTAGCCGAAAGCGCCATTCCCACAGCGGCAGAAATGCCCTGACCGAGAGAGCCCGTGGACATATCAACACCCGGTATGTGCTTCATATCGGGGTGACCCTGCAAAATACTGCCTATCTGACGCAGTGTTTTAAGCAGTGATACATCAAAATAACCGCGGTTAGCAAGGGTTGCGTAAAGCGCGGGCGCAGCGTGACCCTTTGAAAGCACAAAACGGTCTCTGTCGGCTTTTTTCGGGTTAGCGGGGTCTATATTCATATGCTTAAAGTAAAGATATGTGAGTATATCCGCACACGAGAGCGAACCGCCCGGGTGACCCGATTTAGCACTGTGCACCCCCTCAATAATACCCATTCTGACCTTGCACGCCGTTATTTCAAGTTGTTTTTTTTCGGCAGCGTCCATCAAATCATTCCTTTCCGAATAATATATTAAACCCTATCGGACTTAATTTCTGTTAAATAATCTATAAAATCAGCAACCGCACCGTTTTCGCAGCTGCCCGCCGCAAAATCGGCATATGTCTTTATATCGTCGGGTGTATCCTGCGGAACGGCGGAAATATCAGCACATTTTATCATTTCGAGGTCATTGTAATAATCCCCCATTGCAAAAATGCCGCCTTTTTTTATATTAAGAATTTTTGCAAGCTTTAAAAGCCCACCCGCCTTTGAAACACCCCCGGGGAACTGCTCGTAATAATTCCTCTTTTTACCCGCAATCACCGCCGAGGTATCGGAAAAGGCAGAACCTGCGCCGAGCGCGGAAATAAGCTTTTTAACCTTTTGCAAAACTTCAAGGTCGTCAAAAAGATAAACTACCTTGTTCCATTTATAATTTTCCGCCTCTGCAAAAGAGACGTTGCGGCTTTTAAGACGCTCGTATTCCTGATGAATTTTCGTTTCCTCTGTTTCGCGTATTGTAAGAATATCCGCACCGCTGTGCGCCTCAATTCCCACGGGCAGACTCGTATCAAGCACCGCCTTTGCAACGCAGTAATCAGCCTTTGCAATAAACAGCTCGTCCAAAACCTTTTCGTTTTGAAAATCATATATCATACAGCCGTTTGCCACAACCGAGGGTGAAATAATCTTAATTTTCTCAAGCACGGGGCTGACCGCCCCCACCGTTCTGCCTGTGCAAAGCGAAAAATGCCCGCCCTCGCTTATAAAATATTCTATTTTTTCAATATTGCGCGGATTTATAATGCCGTTTACAAGCAGTGTTCCGTCAATATCGCACCCGAAAAGGCAATCGGAAAAAAGACCCATTTATTATACTCCTCATTTTACAATTCCGAATCAAATCAATTTACAGCGGATTTAATTTATTTAAAAAGCGTGTAAAATACTCAGGCAATGGCGAAGTAAATTCCATATACTCGTTTGTTCGCGGGTGAATAAAGCCTATTTTGCCTGCGTGCAGGCACTGCCCGCAAAGCTCGGTTATAACCTTTTTAGGTCCGTACACATCGTCCCCCGCCACCGGGTGACCGATATACGCCATATGCACCCGAATCTGGTGTGTTCTGCCCGTTTCAAGCCGCAGTGATAGGTGGGTAAAGCCCTCAAACCGTTCTGTAACGCTGTAGTGCGTAACAGCATTTCTGCCGCCGGCAACCACCGCCATTTGCTTGCGTTTTACGGGGTGCCTGCCTATAGGCGCGTCCACCGTGCCGCTATCAGCCTGAAAGCCGCCGTAAACCACCGCATGGTATTCCCGTGTAAATGAGTGCGCCTTTATCTGCTCTGCAAGTGAGGTATGCGCCAAATCATTTTTGGCAACTATTAAAAGCCCGCTTGTGTTTTTATCTATCCTATGCACTATTCCCGGGCGCATAACGCCGTTTATTCCCGAAAGCGAGCTCCCGCAGTGAAACATAAGGGCGTTTACAAGCGTGCCGCTGTAATTGCCGGCAGCGGGATGCACCACCATACCCTTTGGTTTATTTACCACAAGCAGGTCGCTGTCCTCATAAACTATATCAAGCGGTATATTTTCGGGCGTTATATCGTACACGGCGGGCTCGGGCACTGTTACGGTAACGGTGTCTCCCGCCTTTACCTTATCGCTTTTAGCGGCTTTTCTGCCGTTTACCGTCACACATCCGTCCGCTATAAGCGCTGCGGCGCGCGAGCGCGTTATATCGGCAATTTCAGATGTAAAAACGTCAATTCGCGTAGGTTTTGTATCCGTGCCGACCGTTTCGGTTATTTTATTCATCGGCTTTTTCCGCGCTTTTCCGCTTTGATTCCTTAACCGAATCTATAAGGAAATAAAGTATTAAAAGCCCCGCGCCTACAACTATTGCGCAATCGGCAACATTGAAAACGGGGAATGACGGGAAAAACTCAAAATGCAGAAAATCAATAACGTTGCCGTCCCTGAATACGCGGTCTATCATATTGCCTATTCCGCCTGACAGCACAAGCATAATAGCCCAGAAAAGCAGCTTGTTTTTCTTGCCGTATTTTTTATAAAGAATTATGCAAACCGCCATTACAATAACGGTTATCGGAATTAAAATATAGGTTTTGCCGTAAAGCAAGCCCCATGCGCCGCCGCGGTTGTGAATATAAGTAAGGTCTATAAACCCATTTAAAAACTCGCGGCGCTCGCCGAGCGTAAACCCTGCGGAAACCAAATATTTTGTAAGCTGGTCGGCGCCGAGCAAAAGCACAGCGCTGACTACAGCCAATATATAAGAAAGCAAAAGGTCAGCCCCCTGAAAAATTATTCCTCTGTTTCAGCCTTTTCGTCAGACTCGGCAACCTTAAAGCCCGCAGGCTTTTCAGCCTTTTCCGCGGTGTTTTCTTCCGCATTTACAGGCTCTGCCGCTTTTGCCTCAGCTTTTATAAAGCTTTCGGGTGCGGGCGCTTTATCAACCGCTGCAGCTACTACCTCAGCCATTCTCTTGGGGTCCATAGGCGCTGTGTCGGGCAGGGTTTTAAGCATTTCAAGGTGCTCTTTATATTTTGCGGAAAGCGCCGCCTTGAAAGCGGACATTTCCATTTTCAGCTTATCGTAAAGCAGCTGCTGGCGCGCAACGCTGTCCTCTGCCGCAGCCTTCATACTGTCAGCCTTTATCTGCGCGGTTTTAACCATATCGTCAAGCTCTTTTTGAAGGTTGTTTTTACGCTCCTGCGCCTTTAATTCAAAGGCGGTGGCAAGCTCCTTTTCGCGCGCGGTCATTACTTCAATATTAGACTGGGCGTTGTTTATTATTTCCTCGCTCTTCTGCTTTGCCTCGTCCACTATCTGGTCGGCAAGCTTTTGGGCGCTTAACAGTACGTTCTGAATACTGTTCTGCGAGCTTTTAAGGGTCTCGATTTCCTTATTCATCGAATCGATCTTCGCCTTGTATTCCTTGAATGCGCGCTCAAACTGGGTATAATCCGCCTCTATACGGTCAAGCAGAACATCAACCTCCTCCTGCTTGTAGCCGCCCATAGCCTTTGTGAATTTTACATTCCTGATTTCGGCAACGCTTAACATTTCTTTACCTCCTGAATATACTTTTTATATTTTATTACAATTCTGTCCTTTTTAGTCCTGCCGTCAAGCGAGACCGCAATATAT
>URPQ01000056.1 GCA_900549755.1 uncultured Oscillospiraceae bacterium | reverse complement strand
AACCGTCAGGGAATTGTAATTGATGGTGAAGGTTCAAAGGTTATTTGCAAAGACTAATTTGAAAATTCCAGTTTGCCAACTTGCCCTTTGAGAGAGGAGAAATCCTTTTCTCAAAGGGTTTTTTTGATTTTACGGATATTCGCAAACTACAAGATAAAGCCAAAACTTCATATACTCTTCCCTGATTGTATACGATTGAAAAAAGCACCCCTTTCGGGGCGCCCGTGGAAGTAATGCAGGCGGCAAAGCTTCTCGGTGCTCCTAAAGAGGCGTGCTCTGTAAGCTGCCCTTTTTGGGGGCGGCTCAGTGGCTCAAGGCTATGCCTTGAGCCACTGACTGCCGATTATGGATAAATCAGCAGCCGCAACCGCAGTTGTTGTCGCAACCGCAGCCGCTGTTATTGGAAGAACCGAAACCGCAGCCACCGCAGCAAACAAGTATGAGGACTAAGATAAGGATCCAGGTGCAGCTGTTTCCGCCAAAGCAATTGTTACACATTCAAAAGACCTCCTTTTTCTGTCTTCATCACATACTATGCCGTAATTTAAAAATGTGTTACGGCAAATTAAAAGCCCTGCAGCGGGTCTTAAACGGAGGTATCGGTAATCACCGTTACTTCATTCGTCGCGCAGATATTATACATATATTTTTGGTTTTTCTTGCTTGAGTCGCATAAATAAAAGCTTTTGGCGGCGTTTTTAAGCATAGCCTTTTTAACGCAGGATTCTTCTATGGAGGAATCGGTTATAAAGCCATCCTCGGTGTAGCCGCGGCTGGAAAAGAAGAATATATCGGCGTTTATCTGAGAAATGAACTTTTCGGTTTCCGAGCCTATGTAGGCTATTGAATGAAAAAGCAGCAGCCCGCCCGTGCAGTAGTTTTTTATGCGCTGCTCGCCCAATTTAAGCGATATTTTAGGGCTGTTTGTAACGACTATTATATCGCTATAAGCCTTTAAATGCGGTATTATGTAAGAAACGGTTGAAGAAGCGTCCATAAAAATAATATCTCCGTTATGTATATACTCTGCGGCTTTTTCCGCTATTTTCTTTTTTGATGCGTTGTTTTGCTCCTCCCGCCATAAAAGGGGTATTTCGTTATCGGGGGCGTTTCTTATTACTACCCCGCCGTGCGTTCGTATCACCTTTTTTTGCCGCTCCAGCTCGTTTAAATCGCGCCTGACGGTGGGTTGGCTTACATAAAGAAGCTTTGAAAGCTTAGCAACGCTTATGCTTACATTTTCCGATAATAGGCTTAGTATTTTTTCCTGACGCTCTATGCCGTACATTTATTTACCTGCTTTCGTTTTGTTTCATATATGCTTATTTATAATCGTTTATGTGATTGTTAATCAATATTTGCGCCGTTTATTGCGAAAATGCGCATATTTGATTATAATTTTATCACATAACAAAACTATTGTAAAGAGGGCAAAAAAATATGAAACGTACCGTTAAATGCGCAAAATTATACGGTATAGGTGATTTACGGTATGAGGACGCGGCTTTTCCCGAATATGGCGGCGATGAGGTTATAGTGCAGGTGAAAAGCTGCGGAATTTGCGGCAGTGATCTTGGCAGGGTGTATGTTAAAGGCACATACACCTTTCCCACGGTAATAGGGCACGAGTTTTCGGGCAGGGTGGTGTTTGACCCGCTTGAAAGGCTTACAAACGAAAATGTATGCGTATTTCCGCTTTTGCCCTGCTTTAAGTGTAAAAGCTGCAAAAACGGCGACTATGCCACCTGCGAAAATTACGATTATTACGGTTCAAGGCGCGATGGCGGAATGACCGAATACATTGCGGTTAAGCGGTGGAATATTGTAAAAATGCCGCCGAATTTAAGCTATGACGAGGGGGCAATGTGCGAGCCTGTGTCGGTTGCGAGGCACGCGGTGGGAAAGCTTGAAATATCAAAGGGAGAGACCCTTTTTATATCGGGCGCGGGTCCTATAGGTCTTATAGCGGGGCAGTGGGCTGTGCTTTTCGGCGCAAAGAGGGTATATTATACCGATATTGACAACCGAAAGCTTGAATTTGCGAAAACACTTGGCTTTTATGAGTACGAAAGCGGCATTGCTGCCGATTGCGCGCTTGAGGGAACGGGGTATTCCGACGCTCTGCAAAAATGCCTTGAAGCGGTAAAGCCGCACGGCAGAATGGTGCTTATGGGAAACCCGGCGGGCGAAATTACAATGTCGCAAAATACATATTGGCACATTCTCCGTAAGGAGCTGTGCATAAACGGCACCTGGAATTCCTCTTATAACGATACCGTGAACGACTGGCGGGAAAGCATAAAGGCAATGTCTGACGGCAGGCTTAACGTTAAGGCGCTTATTACGCACAAATTCCCGCTTTCGGAATGTAACGCCGCTTTTGAAATGATGAAAAACAAAACGGAATTTTACAATAAGGTCATTTTAAATATGAACTGACGGGAGACAGCAGACAATATGAAAAAGAAAATTTCCCCTTCGGTTATGTGCGCCGATTTTTTTGATTTGAAAAATTGCATAAGGCAGTTTGAAGAAAATAAAATTGATATGCTTCATATTGATATTATGGACGGCTGCTTTGTGCCGAATTACACTTTGGGCACGGATTTTGTGAAAATACTTAAAGCCAATACAGCCATTCCGCTTGATATTCACCTAATGGTGGAAAATCCCGAAAGTAAGCTTGATTGGTTTCAATTATCGCCAAACGATTATGTGGCGGTGCACTGCGAATCAACCCCGCACATTCACAAAGCGGTTGCGGCGGTTAAAGCTAAGGGCTGCAAGGCTTTAGCGGCGCTTAATCCCGGCACGCCGATATGTGCGCTTGAAAATATTTTGGACGATATTGACGCGGTGCTTGTTATGACCGTTGACCCCGGCTTTGCGGGTCAAAAGCTTATAGGCTCTGCCCTTGCAAAAATTAAAAGCCTCAGAGAATATCTTGATGAAAAGGGCTATGAAAATATTGAAATTGAGGTTGACGGGAACGTAAGCTTCCACAATGCGGCGCTTATGAATGAAATGGGGGCGAATATTTTTGTATCGGGAACCTCGGGCGTATTTTCAAAGGACGGAACAATTAAAGAAAATATTGAGAAATTACGCGGGATTATAGATAGATGAAGCTATGGTTTGCACAAACCGCTGCCCTCAGTGTTTGGTATGACTCATCACAATGTGAGTAAAGCTGCTATTCTCGTCAGAGGGAGGCGAGAGATTTATAGGCAAATAAAATATTTTAGAGACGAAAAAGCAACCCGCCGTTTTTAAACTCTGACGGGTTGCTTTTTGTGCTTGCATTATAATTCAACTATCAAAAGGTATACTTTTTGATAGTTGATACTCTGTTTAAAAATATATCACATTGTGTCCTAAAAAACAATACCTTAATGGGAAAAATTTCAAATTTTGTTATTTTTAACTGCCGAAATTGGCTTAAAAAGTGTATCCACACAATTATCAAAAAGTATACCTTTTGATAATTGTATGAGGTGATAAGGAAATGAAAAATAAAATTTTAAAAGCAACGGCGCTTTTTCTTGCGGCAATATGTATATTGAGCTGTGTGTGCGGCTGCGGTAAAAAGACCGTCAGCACCGCCGCAAAGGGAGAATTGACCCGACTGAAATGGATAGAAATGCTGTCCGACAGCTTTTACATTCAAAACAGTAAAACGGAAGACCCGTATTTTTCCGATGTTTCCAAAGAAAACGAGCTTTTCGGCAAGATTCAGGAATGTGTGGAACTGGGAATTATTTCCGATGAAAAGCAGTTTAACGCAAATTCTTCGGTTTCTTTTAAGGAGGCGGCACTTAACTGCATAAACGCAATAGGAAAAAGCACGGTTTCGGATTATTTGAAAACGGATAAAGAACTCAGCGAAAAAGAGTTGTTGAAGTTTGCAAAGGAAAAGATACTTACCGAAATTTCCGATAAAAAAATGCTTACACAGGCTGACGCCGAAAAAGCTCTGAAAAATTCAACTGAGTTGCTGCTGAACAAGCCGTTATTTGAAAAGGAAAGGATAAAGCTTGCCGAAGGCGTTACGGATCTGCGTAACTCAAAGGCAGAATATACCGATTCATCGGCGGTTCTTTCGGATGTTAAGGACATTAAAAAGGATTCCGTTATAATTCTTCCGCCGAGCGCGGAATATCCGGCGGGTCTTGCAAGAAAGGTCGCTTCGGTTTCGGGAAATACCGTAACCCTCGGCGAAGCAAATATTGACGAGGTTTTCGATGAAATAAAGGTATCTAAAAGAACCAAACTTAACAGTACGGATTTTACCCCCGCGGCGGGCGTTACCGTCGGGGAATATTCGGCAGTTGAAAACACAAGCCGCACCGAGGGGGCGAGCGCTGCACCGACGCTGTTGACCGCTCAAAGCAACAACAATTCTTATACCGAATTAGCGTCCGACGGTAAAGCGTCATTTGATATTGTGCTTAATCTGACAAAGGGACAGCTTTCGCTTGACGAAAAGTGGGGTTCTCTTAAAGGGAGCTATTCGGACGCAAAGTCGCCCGAAAAAGCAAGCGATTTTAAATTTGACGGCAGAAACCTCTATACCGAAAAGTATAAGGCGGGCTATGAGATCAAGGGAAAGATAAGTCTTTCGGATATATCACTGGATAACGACGTTGATTACAAGAAGATAGCCGGCATTAAGGTCGGGGTGAACCGCTGCGAAACAAAGGTGAACTTCAAAGCAAGCGTCAATTTGTCGGTAAAAGGGAAAATAGACGATGATATAGATGTTCTTACCGCCAGAATTCCGATAGGGGTAAGCGGACTTTCGGTGAAATGCGTATTTGTGCTTTCAATCGGTGCAAACGGTGAAATATCCGTAAAAAGCGAAATAAGAAATACTACATCATATATATACGAAAAAGGGCTGAAACAGGTCAATAACACCGATGTAAAAAACAAGGCGACCGTAACAGGGAAATTGACCGCACAGGTAGGACCGAAAGCCGTATTGTCTATTTTAGGAATGGATTTCTTTGATATACAGGCATTGATAGGAATGGGAGCAAAAGCCGAAATAAGCGCGGAGCAGGGCAGCACCGAAATACCGTGCGTTGATGTTAAGGCGTATGCACCCATAGTTACGCTTAAATTTGCGGGGGATAAAAAAACCGTGCTTAACGCATTGGGCTTTTCCGCCGAATGGAAAGCCTATGACATTGAAGACGGTTGGAAAAAATCAAGCGTGGTAAGCACATATCACTGGGAATCAAAAAAAGGCTGGATAGATAAGTGCACGCATCCTACCGATGATGAGGAAAGCGGCAATCAAGCTGGCAATAGCGGCAGTAGTCGGAATAATACCACATCTGCTGGTTCAAAAACAGAAACAACGAAGAGTAATTCTTCTAAAGCTACCAATGCTGAAGAAAACCGTAATGAAAAGTTGAACTATAATTTATATGTCGATAATGTGGCGTGTATGCCAAATTATATGGCTTGGATATTTGGTAATGAGTCAAATGCAAAGGATAAAGTAGATTATATCAGGATAGATTGGGTAAAAATCAACGGAATAGAATGCAAAATTACCGATAAATGTTCAAGCAATAAAGATGTTCGTAAAGTTTTTAAAGAGAATGAGGCAGACCCCTCAGACGATAACTATGGGTATGTATTAAGCGAACTGACAAGAAAATATAACGGGACAACGGATGAACCGATAGCGTATGTATATGCTGAAATACCATGTTCTGAAATTGACGACAGTGTAACAGAAAAAACCGATGACGGTTATGATATTTGGAATATAGAATATCTTTTAACCTGTAAAATAGGTGATAAAGAATTTCAGCATTTAATAAAGCAAAAATTTATTAGAGACGGATATGGTGGTATTGTGTAAAATCAGTAAATGAAACTGTCGCATTAAAAATATTAAAAAAACAAGTCTTCCTCTGATTAGAAAGAGACAATTCCCCCGATAAAACGGGGGATTTTTTATTTTCCAAAAAAAATTTTAAAAAAATTGAAAAAAGTATTTGACTTTTCCTGACTTTGATGTATAATAATAGTCAGGAAAGGTCAAAAATGAGGTGCAAGACATGAGAATGAGCGATTTAATAACACAGGAAATAATAAAAATGTTAAATGAGTCGGGTGTGAACACCGCCGAAATTCAGCGCAACGAGTTTGCCAATACTATCGGATGTGCCCCGAGCCAGATAAACTATGTTCTTTCCTCGCGATTTACGCCGGAGCACGGCTATATGATTGAGAGCCGCCGCGGCGGCGGGGGATATATAAGAATAAGGCGTGTTGTTATGAACCATACCTCTGCTCTTATGCACATTATAAATTCTATAGGCGATGCGGTAGACCCCATGACGACGAGAATTATTCTTGAAAACTGTATAGAATCGGGGATAATACCGTCGGAGGTGGCAAAGCTTATTGCCACGGCGGTATCTGCCAGCGTATTGCAGGCAGTGCCTGTTGAGTACCGCAATACGCTTAGAGCAGCGCTTTTAAAACAGCTGCTGCTCACCCAAATTAAATAATAAGGAGCGATTTTTATGCTATGTGATAAATGCGGCAAAAATAATGCGACAACGCACATTAAACAGATAATAAACGGCGTGGTGACAGAGCGAAACCTTTGCAGCAGCTGTGCCGCGGAAGAGGGGTACTCAAAATTCCCGCACGGTGGGCTTGCCGATATGCTGGCCTCAATGTTCGGGGATATTTCGGGGCTGGGAATAGAATCAAACGAGACCCGCTGCCCTGTTTGCGGCGCAAGATTTTCGGATATTGCCGAAACCGGCAAGGCAGGCTGCGCCGAGTGCTACAAAACCTTTTACAGTGAGCTGCTGCCCTACCTTAAAAGGGTGCACGGCAGCGTAAAGCACATAGGAAAGGTGCCGAACAGCGCGCCGCTTGCCGTTAAACCGCAGGAGGAAACGGCTGATACCTTAAGGCTGGAGCTTAACCGCCTTGTAAGCGAAGAACGCTTTGAAGAAGCGGCGGTTGTAAGGGATAAGATAAAGAAACTGGAGGAGACGGAAAATGAGTAGCTGGTATACAACTCATGCGCCCGAGGACGATATTGCCGTAAGCACGAGAATAAGGCTGGCGCGCAATTTATCGGGCTTGCCCTTTCCCGCGAGAATGACCCCCGAGCAGCGCAAGGAACTTAATTTAAAGGTAAAAAACGCCGTGTTGCAAAGCAACACTCCGTTCGCGAAAAGCCTTAAATATATTGATATGGCGGATGTTCCGCAAACCGAAATTGCGGCGATGGTGGAGCGCCACATAATAAGCCCCGAATTTGCCGAAGAAAACGCCGACCGCGCAATAATTATTTCGGCAGACGAGAGCATAAGTATTATGATAGGCGAGGAAGACCACGTAAGAATACAGGTAATCTTAGGCGGCTTGCAGCTTGAAAAGGCTTACGATACCGCAGAGCAGCTTGATTCGCTGCTTTATAACGAGCTACACTTTGCCTTTGACCGCAGCTTGGGCTTTTTAACCGAGTGCCCCACCAATTTGGGCACGGGGCTCAGAGCCTCGGTAATGCTGCATTTGCCCGTGACCGAATCAAACGGCGAAATATCATCCATTGCCGAAACGGTGGGTAAAATAGGCTTTACCGTTCGCGGAATGTACGGCGAGGGCTCAAAGGCGAGCGCCTCAATGTATCAGGTTTCAAACCAGATAACCCTTGGCATAAGCGAGAAAAACGCGATAGATAACCTTAAAATAATAACCGCGCAGCTGATTGACAAGGAGCGCAAGGCGAGAAACAGCCTTAACAAAATAAAGCTTGAGGATATGTGTTTCAGGGCGCTCGGCACTTTACAAAACTGCCGCGTATTATCAAGCAAGGAAATGATGGATTTATTATCACGGATTAAACTCGGTATAAGTATGGGCATAATCAAAAAGGACGTTCTTCCCATAAAGCTGTTTATAGAGGGTCAGCCCAATATGCTGATGAAGAAATACGGGCAGCTTGAACCCGAAGAACGCGATATATACCGCGCCGCCTTTATGCGCGACGCATTAAAATAAAAAACTTAAAAACCCGATAAGGGAGGTATTTTTTATGAAATACAATTTTAACGGATTCACTACAAAGGCAAATGAGGCTTTAAATCAGGCTATAGGCTCGGCTGAGCAATTAGGTCACACCTATGTGGGCAGCGAGCATTTGCTTTTGGGACTTTTGAAAATAGGCACGGGCGTTGCGGCGGCGGTGCTTAATAAAAACGGAATAACCGCAGAAAATATTGAGGAACTGATCCGCGCGAATATCGGCTGCGGCACCGTAACAAGGCTTTCGCCCGATTACTTTACGCCGCGCGCAAAGCGGGTTATTGAAACCGCTATGGCGGGCTGCGCCAATATGGGCAAAAAGTATGTGGGAACAGAGCACCTGCTCATAGGCATTTTAAGCGAGGGCGATAACTACGCAATACGCTTTATTAACGAATTGGGCGTGGACGCGGCATCCCTTACCACCGAGGCGCTTAAAGCTTCGGGCATTGACCCCGAAGAAACGCAGAGCGTAAACGCCGCGGGTACGGCAAACGACAACGCCGACCCCAAAGCCCCCACGCTCTCAAAGTATGGCAGAGACTTGACCGCCGACGCCAAAAAAGGCAAAATTGACCCGGTTATAGGCAGAGAAAAGGAAATTGAAAGGGTAATTCAGATTCTTTGCCGCCGCACCAAAAACAACCCCTGCCTAATAGGCGAGCCGGGCGTTGGTAAAACCGCCATTGTTGAGGGCTTGGCGCAGAAAATAGCTGCGGGTGATGTGCCCGATATTCTCGAAAACAAGCGCGTTTTCACCCTTGACCTTACGGGAATGGTGGCAGGCACCAAATACCGCGGCGATTTTGAAGAAAGAATTAAATCGGTAATAGATGAGGTTACAAAATCGGGTAACATCATACTCTTTATTGATGAGGTGCATACCATTATAGGCGCGGGCTCTGCCGAAGGCTCGACCGACGCGGCTAATATATTAAAGCCGGCATTGGCGCGCGGCGAATTTCAGCTTATAGGCGCAACCACAATTTCCGAGTACCGTAAGAATATTGAAAAGGATTCAGCCCTTGAGCGCCGTTTCCAGCCGGTAAACGTGGCAGAGCCGAGCGAAGAGGATGCGGTGCTGATTCTTAAAGGCTTAAAGGATAAATATGAGGCGCACCACAAGGTAAAGATTACCGACGCGGCTATTGAGGCGGCGGTAAAGCTTTCAGCCCGCTATATAAGCGACAGATTTTTGCCCGATAAGGCAATAGATTTGATAGACGAGGCGGCATCCCGCGTGCGGCTTACCGCAAGCGCCGCACCTGCGGAGCTTAAAGAGCTTGAAGAAAAAATAGCCAATGCCGAGGCGGAAAAGGACGAGGCTATAAATTCGCAGGAATTTGAGCGCGCCGCCGCTTTAAGAGACAGCGAAAACAAGCTGAAAGACGAATACAAGCAGGCAAAGGAAAACTGGCGCAGAGAGAGCAGTCACTCGGGCGGCGAGGTAGGCGAAGAGGAGATTGCCGAAATTGTATCAAGCTGGACGGGTGTTCCCGTGGCGCAGCTTACCGAGGAAGAAAGTGCAAGGCTTTTGCGGCTTGAAGACGAGCTGCACCGCAGAATAGTGGGGCAGGATGAAGCCGTAACAGCTGTTGCAAAGGCGATACGCCGCGGCAGGGTAGGGCTTAAAGACCCGAAACGCCCCATAGGCTCGTTTATATTCTTAGGGCCTACGGGCGTTGGTAAAACCGAGCTTTGCAAGGCGCTGGCTGAGGCTATGTTCGGCAGCGAAAATATGATGATAAGGCTTGATATGTCCGAATATATGGAAAAGCACACGGTTTCCCGCCTTGTGGGTTCGCCTCCCGGATATGTCGGCTATGACGAGGGCGGTCAGCTTACCGAAAAGGTAAGGCGCAACCCCTACTCGGTAATTCTTTTTGATGAAATCGAAAAGGCGCACCCCGATGTTTTCAATATGCTTTTGCAGATACTTGAAGACGGCATACTGACCGATTCGCAAGGTAGGCGCGTTGACTTTAAGAATACGGTTATAATTATGACCTCAAACGTCGGCGCACGGCTTATAACCGATAAAAAGGTATCGTTCGGGTTTGGTGACGCAGACGAAAGCTCAGACACCAAGGACGTTAAAGAGGCGGTGCTCGGCGAGCTGCGCAACACCTTCCGCCCCGAATTTTTGAACCGTGTGGATGATATTATAGTATTCTCAAAGCTTAACAAGGAGCAGATTGCCGAAATTGCGGATAAGATGCTTTCAGGGCTTAAAAAACGCCTTGAAGCGCTTAATATAACCCTTAACTTTGATGAAAAGGTTAAATACGCGCTTGCCGAAAAGGGCTTTGACCCCGTTTACGGCGCGCGCCCGCTCCGCCGCGAAATTCAGAATAAAATTGAGGACGCTTTGAGCGAGAAAATACTTGATTCAAGCGTTAAAAACGGCGATACGGTGCTTTGCACCGAGCAGAACGGTAAATTTGAGTTTACCGTGCAAAAGTAATTAAAGTACCTTTTTCAGTGCTTCAAGAGCCGGCGGTATATCGTTTTCCGCTATTCCCGCAAGGCAGAGGTATACTGCTCCGGCTCTTTTCGACGGGATTATTTTAATCCCGTTTTTTTCTGCGGCGGCGCAAAGCAGGGAGCTTTCGGTTTTAATTCCCAAATCAAGCAGGGCGGTAAGCGAAGGCTCAAAAAGGGTTATATCGGCTTTTGGGAAAAGCCTGCCCGCCGTTTCATAAAAAAGCTTGCTTTTTACGCCGTTCAGCTTTCTCAGCCGCCGTAAATGCTTTTCAAGCGAGCCGGAGGATATGTAATTTTCAAGCGCTAGCTGTTCAATTTTTCCGCAGGTCTGGTTGTAAACGCCGCCGGACCTGCGGAATTTTTCTGCCAGACCGCCCGGCAGTGCCATATACGCAATTCTTACGCTTGGCAGCAGCAGCTTTGAAAAGCTGCCTATGTATACCGTTTTATCGGGGCAGCCGCTTTGAAACGCGCAAACCGCCCGCGCCGATCTTCTAAGCTCGCCGTTGTAATCGTCCTCTATAATTATTCTGTCATCACGCGCCGCAACCCATTCGGCAAGCGCGTTTCTGCGTGAAAAAAGTCCGGTTACGCTTATTTTCGCAAGCTGCGATGGTATTAAAAACAGTGTGTTTACGCCCTGCTCCTTAAACTCTTTTATAATAACGCCGTTTTTATCGCTTTTAAGCGCGGTGCAGGGAATAGAGTGGTCTTTAAATACCCGCTCTGCCTGCTCAAAGCCGTCGCCCTCAAAGCCTACCGCACGTTTATTGCCTATAAGTCCGCAAAGAATACTGAGCAGCGGCCCCACACCCGCGCCTATAACTATATTTTCGGGAGCGGTTTTAACGCCGCGCGCTTTATATGAGTAATCGGCTAAAACCCGCCTTAAGCCCGGCTCGCCCTGCGCGTCCCCGTAGGAGGTCAATTCCTCGGTATCGCGCAAAACCTCGCGTACGGTTTTTTTCCACAGGTCGGTATCGGCAGCGGCGGGGTCTATTTTTTTGCCGGAAAAATCGTAACGTATTTCATATTTTTTTATTTCCTCGGGTATTACGGGCTTTGCAGGCAATACCCCGCGAATAAAATATCCTCTTTGCGGCAGGCTTTCCGCAAGCCCCTCCATACAAAGCCTTAAATAGGCGTTTTCAACCGTTGTTCGGCTGACGGATAGCTGCGCCGCAGCCTCTCTTATTGAGGGCAGACGCTCGCCGTCCTTTATAACTCCGCTTAAAATCGCGGCGTATACAGCGCCGTAAAGCCGTTTATACATAGCGCCCGTGCCGCTTTGCAAATCAATAAAATCCAATAGCATTTTACAAACTGTCCTTTAAAAAATAATTAAAT
This sequence comes from uncultured Oscillospiraceae bacterium, assembly GCA_900549755.1. GTDB lineage: Bacteria > Bacillota > Clostridia > Oscillospirales > Acutalibacteraceae > UBA737. The sequence goes on along the minus strand of URPQ01000056.1, from coordinate 1,048 downwards.
TTGGCTATTTAACAGTGTACACTTTACTGCTATAATAATAACACCAATCAATTTGATATGCAAATACTTTTTTAAAGAAGGGCTCAAAATGAAAAAGACAAAACACGAGCAAATTGTAAACATAACTATGATACCGCTTTTCGCGGCGCTTTGCTATATTGCGCTTACGGTGCTGTTTATTCCTTTTGCGAATATGTACATACATTTCGGCAACCTTATAGTGGTTTTGGCGGCGCTGCTCATAGGCGGCTGGCAGGGCGGTCTTGCAGGCTCTATCGGTATGGGCTTTTATGATATTTTCAACGGTCACGCCGATTCCTCCCCCAAAACCTTTATTCTTAAAATGCTTATAGGTCTTGCAACGGGTCTTGTGTATAACTTTATTAAAAACCGCAAAAAATATCCCGCCGCGGCGCTTTATGTTTCGGGCATTATATCGCTTATGATAAGCAGCGGCATACTTGTGCACACCCTTACTCAAAATCACGCTTACACGGGCAAGGGCGCGTGGCTTTTCCCGCTGTTTTTAATAATCGGCTTAATATGCATAGTTTTCGGTCTGCTTAAAAATAAATTCCCGCAGAAAACCGCCGCCGCAATAGTGGGCGCCTCCTGCGGAATGTTGGTAAACCTTGTAGGCGAAACCGCGTGGAAAGCCGTAACCTACACATTGGCGGGCTCAGCGCCCGGCGCCGCGTTTACAACCGCGGTGCTCGGTCAGGCTTCAACCCTTATAAACGCCGGAATTGCAATAGTCGGCGGGGTAGCGCTGTTTACGGTGCTTGAAAAGCCGGTTGAAAAAATTAAAAATAAATAATTCAAAGGTGTAAAAAGGCTCCCTTCTTTTGCGTTAGCAAACAGAGGGGACTGAGGGGCATTTAGCTTTAATGTCGATTTTATTTTGAGGTAAGAGTGAAGAGGTAAGAGGTAAGAAGTAAAAATCCCGTTCACAAAAGTGAACGGGATTCAGCCTGTCGAAAAAGTCCAGCAAAAGCTGGGCTTTTTTACGTAAATATGGTATAATAGAAGCGGTGATGAAAGTGATAGT
>URPQ01000055.1 GCA_900549755.1 uncultured Oscillospiraceae bacterium | reverse complement strand
CCTACAAAATTGCAGATCCGCTGCTTTTCTACACAAATGTGTGCGGCAATGTGGAGCAGGAATACACCCGTGATGAACTGGACGGTCAGCTGAAAACCGAATTTATAAGCGCGTTGCAGCCGGCATTCGGCAAGCTTTCCGATATGGAAATGCGCCCTAACCAGATAGTAAGCCACAATACCGAGCTTGAAAACGCAATGAACGCGGCGCTTTCGGAAAAATGGAGAACCCTGCGCGGGCTTGCGGTGGTAAGCATTGCGTTAGGCTCTGTTACCCTGCCTGAGGAAGACGCTGAGATGATAAAACAGGCGCAGCGCACCGCTATTATGCGCGACCCGACCATGGCGGCGGCTACACTTGTGGGTGCACAGGCGGATGCTATGAAGGCGGCGGCTTCAAACGAAGCTGGCGCTATGACCGGCTTTATGGGTATGGGCATGGCAATGAACGCAGGCGGCGGAATGAACGCGCAAAATTTATTTGCTATGGGTCAGCAGGGGCAGCAAAATCAGCCTCAGCAAAGCGCACCCGCAGCACCTGCGGCAAACAGCTGGAAATGCAAGTGCGGCACAACGGCTACAGGTAATTTCTGCCCTGAGTGCGGCTCGCCTAAGCCTGCGGAGGAAAGCGGCTGGACCTGCACATGCTGCGCGGTAAATAAGGGCAAATTCTGCCAGAACTGCGGTGCAAAGAAACCTGCGGGCGTGCCGCAATATCGCTGCGATAAATGCGGCTGGGAGCCTGAAGACCCGAAAAACCCGCCTAAATTCTGCCCTGAGTGCGGCGACCCATTTGACGACGGCGATATTATTTAACGGGGGAAAAGAATATGCAAACCTTACAGGAGTATAAATGCCCCTGCTGCGGCGGCGCAATTGCGTTTGACAGCGGTATTCAAAAAATGAAGTGCCCTTACTGCGACACCGAATTTGATATGGAAACGCTGGCAAGCTATGACGACGGCTTAAACGGCAAACAGGATAATATGAATTGGGAAACCTCTGCCGGCGGCGAGTGGCAGGAGGGCGAAACGGACGGGCTGCGCTCATATGTGTGCAAGTCTTGCGGCGGCGAAATAGTAGGTGATGAAAACACCGCGGCAACCGCCTGCCCGTTTTGCGGCAACCCGGTTGTTATGATGGGGCAGCTTTCCGGTGAGCTGAAACCCGATTTTGTAATTCCCTTTAAGCTGGATAAAAAGGCGGCAAAGGCGGGGCTTCAAAAGCACCTTACCGGAAAAAGACTGTTGCCTAAAATTTTTAAGGACCAAAACCATATTGACGAAATTAAGGGCATTTATGTTCCTTTCTGGCTATTTGATACCGAGGCGGATGCGCAGGTGCGTTACAGGGCTACAAAGGTGCGCACCTGGAGCGACAGCGATTACGATTACACCGAAACGAGCCATTTTTTGGCGCGCCGCGGCGGCAGTATTGCCTTTGAGAATGTGCCGGTAGACGGCTCCTCTAAAATGGCAGACGATTTAATGGAATCAATTGAGCCCTATAACTTTGCCGACGCGGTGGACTTCCAAACGGCGTATTTGGCGGGCTATTTTGCGGATAAATACGATGTGACCGCCGAGCAGAGCGTTGAGCGCGCAAACGAGCGCGTGAAAGGGTCTACCGAGGAGGCGTTTGCCTCAACCGTGCAGGGCTATGCCACGGTTACAACCGAAAGCAGCAATATAGAGCTGCACGGCGGCAAGGCTAAATACGCGCTTTATCCCGTCTGGCTTTTAAACACCACCTGGAACGGCAACAAATACACCTTTGCCATGAACGGACAGACCGGTAAATTTGTAGGCGATTTGCCCGTAGATAAGGCGGCGGCAAGAAAATGGACGCTCTGCTTAACTGCGGTGTGCAGCGTTGCGGCATATGCCGTTATATGGCTGCTGCACATAGCAGGAATAATTTAAGGGGGCGGAAATTATGAAAAAAAGAATTACCGCAATTGTTTTTTCCGTTCTGTTATGCCTATCGGCTGCAATTCCGTCATTCGCCGCAGAGAAAAGCACAAGGCTTAAAGACACCGCAAGCCTGCTTTCCGAAACCGAGAGGGCAGACCTGCTTTATAAGCTGGACGAAATAAGCGAGCGGCAGCAATTAGACGTGACGGTTGCAACCGTTAATAATTTTGACGGATATAATACCGTCAACGCCTGCGCCGATGATATTTACGATAATTCGGGCTACGGCTTCGGCTCTGAAAAGGACGGACTTTTACTGCTAATATCAATAGACGACCGCGATTGGGCAATATCCACCTGCGGTTATGCCATTACTGTATTTACAGACGCCGGAATAGACTACATAGGCGAAAAAATCACGCCCTACTTATCGGACGGAGATTACGCCGCCGCTTTCAGCAAATATGCGGAGTTGTGCGATGAATTTATAACCCAGGCAAGAAACGAAACGCCCTATGACATAGAAAATATGCCGCGTGAGCCGCTCTCGCTTATATGGATACCCGTTTCGGTTATTATAGGTCTTATAATAGCGCTGATTGCGGTTGGAATTATGAAAAGCAAGCTTAAAACCGCGCGCTTTAAGGCGGCAGCAAACAGCTACCTTAAAAAGGGCAGCCTTAATATTACCGATAGCAGCGATTTATTCCTTTACCACACCGTTGACCGCACTGCAAAGCCTAAGGATGATGATAATTCCTCGGGCGGCAGCAGCACCCACACCTCGTCCTCCGGCACTACGCACGGCGGCGGCAGCGGGAAATTTTAATATGAGGCATAAAAAAATACCGTCCCGATCTCGGGGACGGTATTTTTTGTGTCTTAAGGCGTCGATAAACCGAGCTTCTTTATAACGCGCTGTGTGTTTTCAAAGGTATCCTCAACATTCAGCGAGATATAGGTATACCTGAAATTCTTATCTACACCGCTTATCTGAAGAGCCAGCAGGCACTCATTGGTGATGCTCCTGTAGGTTGCTTTGGGCAAATCGGAAATATACGCCTCTACAAGCTCTTTCAGCTGCGCCTCGGTTACGGCAATTTCTTCTGTTCCTACCTCTTCGGTGGAGTTTTCATCGCCGTCTGCCGAAACATAGCCCGTGGTGTAAACAGAGCGGTTGGTTGTTATATTTCCCAGTATTTCGCTGCGTATGCTGTTTATATGCTCGGGGCTTTTGTAAAGCCCAAGCAGCAGCGGCATATAATTTGAATAATTTATTCTGTTATAGGTCCGTACAAAATGCTTGCCGTTTTTAAGGGTGTAGTCAATATTCAGGTAATCCCCGCCGTTGTCTTCATTATTTACTATTTTCCCATGGAGCTGCAGCACCGTTTCGGGCTCCTTCACAGTCATTTGCATGCCGGTAAACTCTACGGTTATGCTTTCTATTTTATTTGCGGCAGGGACGCGCTTGCTGTAACCGAAGCAGCCGGTTATAAGTATCACGGTGAACGAGCCAAGCAGCGCTACGGATACCGCGCCCATAATGGCGGATTTTTTAATTGTTTTAAACCCGCGGTCGTTAATTGCACCGAAAGTTATTGCCGCAAGCACACCGCCGACAACCGCAAATACCCAAAAGACAAGGTTAATATCGCCCTCGGCGAATATAGAACCCACACCGAACGCGCCGAGAACGCCGACTATAAGCCCGCACACTATATATATGAAGTTGTACGCATAGGAGATGCCGCTTTTTTCGCTCTTTCTGCCGCGATAAAGCGCAACGCTTACCGCAAGCGAAAAAAAGGTGATTATAAGCAGCTTTACGGCGAAAAGCACCTCCGCGCGGGCGGGTAATTCGCCTTCCAAAATACTTGAGAACTTAGTAAACGCAAACCAAAACGGAGATGACGCGTCTACAATATTTTCGGTATAATTGTAGGGATAGCCGAAAAGAAAATTTTGGCAAAGCGAGGAATTTATAAGCTGAACCAGCACTATACCTACATTAAAGGTAAAGAATGAGATAATAAGGTCGAAAATACTGCCGGCGCATATCATAAATATAAGCGAAAACGCCGCCAGTGCAAACAGTATAAGCAAATTAAAGGCATAGCCCTTTAAAATAGGCTTTATGCTGCACTCAACATATTTTGAAAGCTTGAGCCCGCACATTGCGCCGTAAACCAGCGTTACGGGAATAATTATAGGCAGAATGCTGGCGGAAAACCGCGCGAACAAGAGCCCGGTGCGGGTTGTGGGTAATGAATGAAAAAAGTCACTTGAGCTGCGGCTGTAAAGAAACGCGAAGTTTATAAACATATAAACCAGCGCCGCCGCGACCGAGACGATAGCCGTTATCATCATAAGCAGGGGGGCTACGGAGTTCAGATTATAAGCCTTAGCCGTGTTTTCATAAATTCGCTCGATTTTAAGCAGCGTGTAAACGGGGCAGGCAAGTAGGGCTACAACCGTCATAAGCACGGTAAGCCCAGAGGTGCGTTTGAGCGAATAGGCAAGCAACCGCCTTGCGGGGTGAAAGCTATTCGGCAATGCTTTTGACGTCATATCCGTTCACCTCCAGCTCATATACAAACGTTTCTTCAAGTGACGGCTCAATACATTCCGAAAAAATGGGGGAGAGCCGATTTATATAATTCATAATTTCTTCCTCATCGCCGCGCACTATCAATTGCAAAAGCGACCCGCTGCGCTCGGCTTTGATAACGTCCAGCCCCGAAAACGCCGTTACGTCTGGCACACCGCGAAAAGCTGCCTGAACCTTATGCAGACTGCTTTTAAGGCTGTCCACCTCATCGCTCAAGACCATATGCCCGTTATGCACAAGCCCTACGCTGTCGCACAAATCTTCCAGCTCACGCAAATTGTGCGAGGCAATAACCGTAGTCATATTTCGCCCTGTAACGCCCTCTACCAGTATGCCCTTGAGCGCCTTGCGTATAACCACGTCAAGCCCGTCGAACGCTTCATCGAGCAGCAGATAATCGGGTGAAGAGGCGATTGCGGTTATAAGCGCCGCCTGCCGCTGCATACCCTTTGACATTGTTGATATTTTTGCCTTATAATCAAGCGGAAAAATTTCAAGCAGACGGTTGTAAAGCGTGTTGTCAAAGCGGGGGTAAAGTCTGCGGTAAAAATCCGCCGTTTCTTTTATTGAGGCGTTCGGCATAAAATACGGCGTATCGCCGAGGTATGCAATGCGCGCTTTTATTTGCGGGTTATCAAATATTTTTTCACCGTTTGCCGTAATGCTGCCGCCGTCGGGCATATACACGCCAGATGCAAGCCTTAAAAGGGTTGATTTTCCCGAGCCGTTTGAGCCGACAAGCCCGTATATAGAGCCCTCGCCGATTGTGACGTTTACAGAGTTGAGCGCCTTTTTGCCGCCGAATATTTTAGTGAGGTTTTCAGCCTTTATCATTTCGCGTCCTCCTCTTTTTCAAACATTTCGGAAACTATTTCCAAAAGCTCCTTTTCTTTAAGCCCCAGCTCAGCTGCGGCGGATACCGCCGCGCGGAAATCTCTTTTTGCCGACATTATAACCGCGGTGTCCGCCGCGGCGTCGTCTGATATAAACGACCCCTTGCCCTTTACCGAGTATATAATGCTGCTGCTTTCAAGTATCTGGTAGGCTTTTTGTATAGTGTTCGGGTTTACGCCCAGCTCCACCGCAAGGGCGCGCACGCTCGGCAGCTGCTCGCCGCTTTCAACGAGTCCCAGCGCTTTCATTCGCACAAAGCCGTTCACTATCTGGTCGCAAATAGGAACACCGCTTTTATAATTAAGCTTGAGCATAACGCACCTCCCCGAAACTGTATTAGTCTTTATAGTACAGTTAAATAATACACTGTAACGCGCCGTTTGTCAATAAAAAATTTATGAATTTTATCATCTTGCAAAAAATGCCGAAAGTTGTATAATATAATAGTTTTAAAAATACTTTAAGGGGTTGTTTATTTTGGGTGCATACGGATATTTACTTGCATTGGCGCTTATATTGCTTTTTACGAAAATTTTCGGGCTTGCAACCGCGCACGTTCATTTGCCGCAGGTGGTGGGCGCGCTTATCGCGGGCATACTTTTGGGGCCGAGCGGAATAGGAATACTCCACGAATCGGATTTCCTTACAAAAACCGCTGAAATAGGCGTTATAATGCTGCTTTTCATAGCGGGAATCGATACGGATATAAACGAGCTTAAGCACACAGGTCCTGCCGCATGCTTAATAGCCGTTTTGGGCGTTGCTGTGCCTATAATCGGCTGCGGCGGCGTTTACTGGCTTTTCTTCTCGCGCAGTTTTTCGTATGCAAGCTTTATGAAAGCGGCATTTGTTGGCATTGTTTTTGCGGCAACCTCTGTGAGCATAACGGTGGAAACGCTAAACGAAATGGGCAAGCTTAAAACAAAGGTGGGCGCAACGCTGCTTTCCGCCGCTATAATTGATGATATTATAGGTATAGTGGTATTAAGCATTTTATCGGCTATGAGCGACAGCACAGTCAGCCCCGCAATTGTAACCCTTAAAATATTCGGGTTCTTTATATTTACCGCCGTTGTAGGGTTTATTGTATATAAAGTGTTCAAGCGTATAGCGATAAACCACGCAACAAGCCGTCGCGTAGCGGTGTGGGCAATGGCTTTCTGTTTTATTATGGCGTTTTGCGCCGAAAGATTTTTCGGCGTGGCGGATATTACCGGCGCATATTTTGCAGGCGTGATACTCTGCAACGTTACCGATTCGCGCCAGTATGTGGCAAAAAAGGTGACCGCCGCATCGTATCTTGTTTTCTCGCCTGTATTCTTTGCGGGAATAGGGCTTAAAACCGAGCTTAACGGCATAACGCCGAACATAATAGTTTTCGCGCTGGTGCTGGCGGTAATGGCGGTAATAACTAAAATTATCGGCTGCGGGCTTGGCGCTAAAATCTGCAAAATGACCCCGCACGAGTCCTTAACCGTAGGTGTGGGAATGGTGGCGCGCGGTGAGGTTGCGCTTATGGTGGCGCAAAAGGGCATTGAAAGCGGAAATATTGACCCCAAGGTGTTCCCCGTAATAGTGCTGTGCGTGGTTATAGCCGCGCTTATAACTCCCGTGCTTTTAAAGCTTGTTATTTCAAAGGGCGATAAAACTATAAAACCGACAGAAGAAAAACAATCCGTAAATGCCTGAAAACCGGTTTTGCATTTGTATTGTGCGCTAAATTCGGTCTTGTCTTTCCGCCTGAAAAGATGTATAATTAAAACAAAAACGAGGTGCGCGAATGGATATAAGAGTCGGAGATAAGCTGCTTATGAAGAAAAAGCACCCCTGCGGAGCGAATACCTTTTCGGTTTTGCGAATAGGTATGGATTTTCGCCTTAAATGCGACGGCTGCGGCAGGGAGGTAATGGTGCCGCGCACAAAGGCTGAAAAAAGCCTTAAAAAAATAATAAGAACAGACGGAGAAGACAATGTTTAATAAATTGGAGGCGGTTGTAAGCCGCTATGAGCAGATAGGCGCGGAGCTTTCACAGCCGCAGACCGTGGCTGATACCGAGCTTTTCACAAAGCTTATGAAGGAGCACGCGGCGCTTTCACCCATAGTGGAAAAATACCGCGAGTATGTATCGGCGCAGCAAGCCGAAAAAGAGGCACTGCAAATAATAGCGGAAAACGGCGGGGATAAGGAGCTGAAAGAGCTTGCCGAGGAAGAGCTGAAAGAGGCAAAGGCAAATCTTGAAAAATATTCCGACGAATTAAAGCTGCTTATGCTGCCGCGTGACCCTAACGATGAAAAAAACGTAATTGTGGAAATTCGCGGCGGCGCGGGCGGCGAAGAAGCGGCGCTTTTTGCGGGAACGCTTTACAGAATGTATACTATGTATTCCGAATCACGCCGCTGGAATATTGAGGTTATAAGCGCCAACGAAACGGAGCTTGGCGGGTTTAAGGAAATTGTATTTATGATTGAGGGCGCGGGCGCATACTCACGCCTTAAATACGAGAGCGGCGTGCACCGCGTTCAGCGCGTGCCCGATACCGAAACGCAGGGGCGCATACACACATCTACCGTTACCGTGGCGGTTTTGCCCGAGGCGGAGGATGTTGAGCTGGATATTAACCCCGCCGACCTTAAAATTGATACCTTCCGTTCATCAGGCGCGGGCGGTCAGCACATAAACAAGACCTCGTCCGCAATTCGCGTGACGCATATTCCCACAGGCACGGTAGTTGAGTGTCAGGATGAGCGCAGCCAGTATAAAAATAAGGATAAAGCCCTTAAAATTTTGCGCTCCCGCCTGCTTGACGCAGCCCAGCGCGAGCACGACGCGGCAATAGCATCCGACCGTAAGTCACAGGTGGGCACGGGCGACCGCAGCGAGCGCATAAGAACCTACAATTACCCGCAGGGCAGAGTGACTGACCACCGCATAGGGCTTACCCTTTATAAGCTTGAGCAGATTTTGAACGGCGATATTGACGAAATAATAGACGCGCTCACCACTTATTACCGCACCGAGGCTTTGCGGGCTGAAAACGGGGAATGATATGATTACCGAAAGACTGAAAACGGATTCGGAAAATTATGAAAACAGCATAAAGCGCGCGGCGGAGCTTTTAAAAAAGGGCGGAACCGTTGCAATTCCCACCGAAACGGTATACGGGCTTGCGGCATCCGCCTATGATGAAAGCGCGGTAAGAAAGGTTTTTGAGGCTAAGGGCAGACCGCAGGATAACCCGCTTATAGTGCATATTGCGGATATATCGGTGCTTACCGAAATAGCGCGGGATATACCGGAAAGCGCTTATAAATGCGCGGAGCTTTTCTGGCCGGGTCCGCTTACAATGATTTTAAAGCGAACCGACAAAATTCCGCCCTGCGTGTCAGCGGGTCTTGATACCGTGGCGGTGAGAATGCCGCTTGATACCACCGCGCGGGATATAATAGCGGCGAGCGTGCCGCTGGCAGCCCCCTCTGCCAATACCTCGGGCAGACCCAGCCCCACAAGCGCCGAGTGCGTTATAGGCGACCTTGACGGCAAAATTGACGCCGTGGTTATGGGTAAGGATTGCGCGGTAGGGGTGGAATCCACCGTTATAACCTTAGTAACCGACCCGCCCAAAATTTTAAGACCGGGAGCGGTAACGCCCGAACAGCTTAAAACCGTAATACCGAATATTCAGCTTGATAAAGCAGTTTTATCAATGCCCGCCGAGGGGGAAAAGGTTTCATCTCCCGGTATGAAATACAAGCATTACGCCCCTAAAACCGAAACGTATTTGGTTGAGGGCGAGAGCGAGAAATTCGCCGAATTTGTAAATTCCAAGCCGAACGCCGCGGCGGTCTGCTTTTATGAGGACGGAGAAAAAATCACCGTTCCGCGCCTTTTTTACGGCACGGCGGAGGATGAAAAAACCCTTGCCCACAGCGTGTTTGCGGTGCTCCGCAAGGCGGATAAATTAGGCGTTTCCGAAATTTACGTTCACGCCCCCTCAAAAAGCGGAATAGGGCTTGCGGTGTATAACCGCCTTATTCGCGCGGCGGCTTTCAGGGTGATAAAGCTATGAGCATAATTATAGGCTTAACAGGACCCACGGGCGCGGGCAAAAGCACGGCTGCGGCGGCAGCGAAAAGCTTTGGCCTGCAGGTTATTGATTGCGATAAATCTGCAAGAGCCGCAACCGAAAAGGGAACCGACGGTTTAAAGGCTCTAGTCGCCGCTTTCGGTGAAGAAATACTTTTACCCGACGGCTCGCTTGACCGCAGGGCTTTAGCGGCTGCGGCTTTTGCAAGCCCCCAAAAAACCGAGCTTTTAAATAAAACAATTTTACCGCATATAGTAAAGTTGGTTTTAGCCGAGACTGAGGGCAAAAACGTTCTGCTTGACGCGCCCACGCTTTTTGAAAGCGGGCTTAACTCGGTATGTACTGCGGCAATTGCGGTTTCTGCCGATGCGGAAATACGCAAGGAGCGCATAATAAAGCGCGACGAACTAAGCCCCGACGCGGCTGATTTAAGAATAATCGCGGGCTAATCGGACGAATACTATTTTCAATATGCGGATTATTTTCTTTATAACAATTCGGATGAAAAGGCGTTTTATAAGCGCTTTTCAGATATATTGGAAAAAATTATCGGAGGTAATATAAATGGCTGAAAAAACGGCATCAGAGCTTTTAAGGGAGCAGCTTGCCTACAAGCGCAAAAACGGAAGACTTTACAGTGATGAAAGCATTGTAAACGCGGCGGACAGCTACTGTGATGGCTACAAGGCTTTTCTTGATAAGGCAAAAACCGAGCGTGAGGCGGCAAAGGCTGCAATGGAAATGGCAAAGGCGGCGGGCTTTACCGAGTTTGAGCACGGCAAAAAGTACAGCGCTGGGGACAGGGTTTTCTTTAACAACCGCGGCAAAACGGTTGCCTTTGCGGTAATAGGCAAGCAGCCGGTTGAAAACGGCGTTAATATAACCGCGGCGCATATCGACTCACCCCGCCTTGATTTAAAGCCCAACCCGCTTTATGAGGACGTGGACCTTGCGCTTTTCAAGACCCACTATTACGGCGGAATTAAGAAATACCAGTGGACGGCTGTGCCGCTGGCACTGCACGGCGTTTTTGTTTTAAAGGACGGAACGGTTAAAGAGGTTTCGGTGGGTGAAAAGGAAGACGAGCCGAAATTTGTTATAAACGACCTTTTGCCCCACCTTGCAAGCGAGCAGATAAAGCGCCCGCTTAACGAGGGAATAAAGGGCGAGGAATTAAACGTGCTTATAGGCAGCCACCCGTTTAAGGATGACAAGGGCAGCGAGCTTGTAAAGCTGAATATTTTAAAGCTGCTCAATGAAAAATACGGCGTTACCGAGGAGGATTTCCTCTCTGCCGAGCTTGAAATGGTACCCGCGGCGCATGCCTGCGATATAGGCTTTGACCGCTCTATGATAGGCGCTTACGGTCAGGACGACCGCGTTTGCGCATACCCCGCTTTGACCGCTGTTTTAGAGGTTAAAACGCCCGAAAGAACCGCCCTTGCAATTCTTACCGATAAGGAAGAGGTAGGCTCTATGGGCAACACGGGGCTTGAATCGGACTTTTTGCGCTATGTTGTGGGCGACCTTGCAAAAATGCAGGGCGGCGACCCGACCTTGGCACTCAGGCACTCAAAGTGTTTATCCGCCGATGTGAACGCTGCAATGGACCCGACCTTCCAGGACGTTATGGAGCGCAAAAACGCATCTTTCTTAAATTACGGCGTTGTTGTTACAAAGTACACGGGCGCAAGAGGCAAGTCATCAACGTCCGACGCGTCCGCCGAGTATGTAGCCGAGGTTCGCGCGCTGCTTGACCGTGAAAATATAGTTTGGCAGATGGGCGAAATGGGCAAGGTAGATATAGGCGGCGGCGGAACGGTTGCTATGTTCGTTGCCAATATGGGGGTTGACGTTGTTGACCTCGGCGTTCCGGTGCTTTCCATGCACGCGCCCTTTGAGACCACCGCAAAGTTCGATGTATATATGTGCTACCGCGCTATGTACGAGTTTATGAAATAATTTCGGTGTTACACCTGTCCTCACTTGCGCATATAATGGGAATGGTCATGACCTAATATTAAAGGGATGTGAAATTATGTGCGATAACAGAGGATTAACAACAGGCTGCTGCCGCATGAGGTGCCCGCACGCCGTGGCGCTCATATTGCTTGTATTGCTGTTCTTTGTGGGCGGAGCCATTGCGGGAGCATACGCGGCGGAGCTTATAGTGTCTTCAATCGTTCCGATTGCGATTCTCGGAATAATTCTGCTTATAGCCACTGTAGCAGCGCTTTATCTCAGCAGCTGCCGCTGCAGAAGACAGTAAAATTTACGGGAAACAAAAAACACTGCCCCGGGCTTAAAAACCCGGGGCAAATTTAAAGGTGAGTGAAAAAATGTCCGAACGCACAATAGCGGCGGTTGCCACGCCCCCGGGCGAAGGCTCGGTGGGAGTTATAAGAATATCGGGAGAAAAGGCGGCGGAAATTGCCGACAGTGTATTTTTTGCCGTGTCGGGCAAGCCGCTTTCCGTTTTAAAGGGCTACAGCGCCGCTTACGGCGAAATAAGGGACGGCGATACCGTTATTGACGACGCGGTAGCGCTTGTTTTTAAAGCCCCCAAAAGCTACACGGGGGAAGACGTGGTGGAAATATCGGTGCACGGCGGCGCGCTTATTCTGCGTGATACGCTGCGGCTTTTATATAAAAAAGGCGCATTTCCCGCAGAGCCGGGCGAGTTTACAAAGCGCGCGTTTTTAAACGGAAAAACAGACCTTGCAAGGGCTGAAAGCATTATGGGGCTTATCTCGGCTAAAAATGAGTCGCAGCTGCGGCTTTCACGAGCGGCGCATTTGGGGAAGATAAGCGAAAAAATTGACGGCATAATATCAAGGCTTACCTCTGCCGACGCGGCGATAGCCGTTTACTCCGATTACCCCGATGAAGAAATAGAGGGGCTTGACCGAGAAAGCTTTTTATCTTCGCTTAAAGCCTGCGCGCAGGATATCGAGCAAATGCTTTTGACCTACAATGCGGGTAGAGTTTTGCGCGAGGGCATTGAAACGGTAATAGTGGGCAAGCCAAACGTGGGAAAATCAACACTTATGAATATGTTAAGCGGTGCGGAGCGCTCAATCGTAACCGAGGTTGCGGGCACCACGCGCGATGTTATTGAGGACACGGTAAATGTGGGGGATATTATGCTGCGCCTTGCCGATACTGCGGGAATAAGGGACACCGACGACCGCGTTGAAAGCATAGGCGTGGAGCTTGCGAAAAAACGAATTGAGCTTGCCGACCTTGTGCTTGCGGTGTTTGACATAACAAAACCGCTTGATAATGACGATAAAAAGCTTTTGGAGCTTGTAAAGCATAAAAATACCGTTGTAATACTTAATAAATCAGATATGGGAAACAGTGCGGATATGTCGGCGTTTGCAGGTTTCAGAACTGTTGTAACCTCGGCTGTAAACGGCGGTGGATATGACGCGCTCTGTAGCACCATTGCCGATATTGCGGGAACGGCGGGGCTTGACCCTGAATCCGCCGTGCTTATAAACGAGCGGCAGCGCGCCTGCGCCGAACGCGCGCTTGACGGTATAAACGAAGCTATAGCGGCGCTGAATGACGGCAACACGGTGGACGCGGTGGGCGTTTGCGTGGACGACGCGCTTGCGGCATTGCTGGAGCTTACGGGCAGGCGGGTTACTAACGAAGTATCGGACGAAATTTTCAGAAAATTCTGCGTAGGTAAATAACCTAGACAATACAATCAGGGTACAATACTTCCCATAGCGGAAAATTTGTCCGTTTATATTGTCTCGTCATTTGAAATAC
>URPQ01000054.1 GCA_900549755.1 uncultured Oscillospiraceae bacterium | reverse complement strand
GCCGGCAAGATTGTAAACCGTAAAAAAACCAATTAACGTATCGGTATGTTTTGCTGCGCTTACGACCTGCTTAAAAAGCGGGTCGTTTTTTTAGGAGCAGATTATGACACTGAACAACGCCTTTGTTTACCGAAACGGTAAAACAGAACAGCAAAATCACGAATTATCGGTCGGCGGCGTCGGCTTTCTTTCCGATTTTAATAATGTTTATATTTTTCCGGCTTTCTGCGATGTGCATGTGCATTTCAGAGAACCGGGATTTTTTTACAAAGAAACAATAAAAACAGGTTCGCTTGCAGCGGCGCGCGGCGGCTATACCGACGTTTGCACAATGCCGAACCTGAACCCCGTGCCCGACAGCGTAGAAAACATAAAAGAGCAGATAGGAATTATCGAAAAGGACGCGGCGGTGCGCGTTCACCCCTATGCCGCAATAACCGTGGGCGAAAAGGGCGAAACGCTTACAAATATGAAAGCCCTTGCCCCCTACTGCGTAGCCTTTTCGGACGACGGCAAAGGCGTGCAAAGCGAAGATATGATGAGAGACGCTATGCTTAAAGCGAAAGCGCTCGGGAAAATAATAGCCGCCCACTGCGAGGATAACTCGCTGCTTTGCGGCGGATACATTCATAAAGGCGAATACGCCCGCCTGCACGGTCACAAGGGCATATGTGCAGAGAGCGAGTGGAAACCCATTGAAAGAGATCTAAGGCTTGCAAAGGAAACGGGCTGCAAGTACCACGTCTGCCATATTTCCTGCAAGGAAAGCGTGGAACTGATACGAAAAGCCAAGGCGGAGGGCGTGGACGTAACATGCGAGACCGCGCCGCACTACTTAATATTTAACGATATGGATTTAAAAGAGAGCGGCAATTTTAAAATGAACCCGCCGATACGCAGCGAAGAGGACAGGCAGGCTTTAATAAAGGGCTTGCAGGACGGCACAATTGATATGATAGCCACCGACCACGCGCCGCACAGCAGTGAAGAAAAATCGCGGGGTCTTGAAAACAGCCTTATGGGCGTTGTGGGGCTTGAAACCGCTTTTCCCGTGTTGTATACTTATCTTGTAAAGAAAGGCATAATAACGCTTGAAAAGCTTATTGAACTAATGGCGATAAACCCGCGCAGGCGGTTCGGATTACCAAAGACCGACGATATTTGCATTTACGATTTGCAAAGCGAATATAAAATTAACCCCTGCGAATTTAAAAGCAAGGGCAAAAGCACGCCGTTTGACGGGCTTACGGTAGCAGGCAAAAACTTACTTACAGTATGCGGAGGTAAAGTAGTATGGAATATAACAGAAAATTAGTGCTTGAAGACGGCGCCGAGTATTACGGCACGGGCTTCGGCTACACGGGCGACGCGGTGTGCGAAATAGTTTTCAATACCTCTATGGTGGGGTATCAGGAAATAATATCCGACCCATCTTACACCTATCAGGCGGTGGTTATGACCTACCCGCTTATAGGCAACTACGGCACTGCCGACGAAGACTACGAAACCAAAAACCCCACAATAGGGGGGCTGATAGTAAGGGAGTATAACGACCTGCCCTCTAACTTCCGCTATACCAAAACCTTATCGGAAGTAATGGAAGATTATAAAATACCGGGGCTTGCGGGTATTGATACAAGGAAACTTACCCGCAGTATACGCGATTTAGGCTCGCGCCGCGGAATTATCACAAACGCCGATACGCCGACAGAAGAAGCTCTTGAAAAAATTAAAAACACCCCCGTGCCGCACGACGCGGTGGCGCATGTCAGCTGCAAAAAGCGCCGCTATTCAAGAACGGCTAACGCAAAATACAATGTTGTGGCGATTGACTGCGGAATAAAACTCAACATTATCCGCTCGTTAAACGCGCGCGGGTGCAATGTTACGGTAATGCCCTACAACACCTCTGCCGCAGAGGTTGAAAAAATGAAGCCCGACGGCATTTTCCTTTCAAACGGGCCGGGTGACCCCGAAGACGTTATACCCGTAATTGATTTAGTAAAAAAGTTAAGGGGTAAGTACCCGATATTCGGCATATGTTTGGGGCATCAAATGATATGCCTTGCCTGCGGCGCCGAGACATATAAATTAAAATTCGGTCACCGCGGCGGAAACCACCCCGTTAAAAACCTTGAAACGGGAAAAATTGAAATAACCTCGCAAAACCACAGCTACGCTGTAAACGAAAAGAGCCTTGAAAACACGGGGCTTAAAGTCACCCACATAAATCTGCTTGATAACACGGTAGAGGGCGTAAGCGACGAAAAATCAAAGATGTTCAGCGTGCAGTACCACCCCGAAAGCGCGCCCGGCCCGCAGGACAGCGCCTATTTATTCGATAAATTCACATCTCTTATGGAGGAAAACAAAAATGCCTAAAAGAACCGACATAAAAAAGATACTGGTAATAGGCTCAGGCCCTATTGTAATAGGTCAGGCGGCGGAGTTCGACTATGCGGGTACGCAGGCGTGCTTAGCACTTAAAGAAGAGGGGTACGAGGTAGTCCTCTGCAACTCAAACCCCGCAACCATTATGACCGATACATCTATTGCCGACAAGGTGTATATGGAGCCGCTGACACTTGAATATTTGGCAAAGGTAATACGCTACGAGCGCCCCGACGCGGTGCTTCCCGGCATTGGCGGGCAAACGGGGCTTAACCTTGCTATGCAGCTTGAAAAAAAGGGCGTTCTGCGCGAGTGCAATGTAGAGCTTTTGGGAACCTCAAGCCGCAGCATTGAGCGCGCCGAGGACAGGGAGCTTTTTAAAGAGCTTTGTGAAGAAATAGGCGAGCCTGTTTTGCAATCGGTAATAGCCGAAAGCCTTGAAGACGGGCTTGCAGCCGCAAAGGAAATAGGCTACCCCGTGGTATTGCGCCCCGCCTTTACATTGGGCGGCACGGGCGGCGGCTTTGCCGATAATGAGGAAGAATGTGCTGAAATATTAAGGGGCGCTTTGGAGCTTTCCCCCGTTCATCAGGTTTTGGTGGAAAAAAGCATAAAGGGCTATAAGGAAATTGAATACGAGGTAATGCGCGATAATAACGACACCGCGATTACCATTTGCAATATGGAAAATGTTGACCCCGTGGGCATTCACACGGGCGACTCAATTGTGGTTTGCCCCTCGCAGACACTTACCAACAAAGAGTACCATATGCTGCGCGACAGCGCCCTTAAAATCATACGCGCCCTTAAAATCGAGGGCGGCTGCAACGTGCAGTTTGCGCTTGACCCACTTTCCTTTAACTACTATCTTATTGAGGTAAACCCCCGCGTTTCGCGCTCCTCCGCCCTTGCAAGCAAGGCAAGCGGCTACCCTATAGCGCGAGTCAGCGCCAAAATATCGGTAGGTATGCGGCTTGATGAAATTATGATAGCCAACACTCCCGCTTCCTTTGAACCCGCACTCGATTACGTTGTTACCAAAATGCCGCGTTTCCCGTTTGATAAATTTTCATCGGCTAACAATAAACTTTCCACCCAAATGAAAGCCACGGGCGAGGTTATGAGCGTGGGCAGAACGATTGAGGAAAGCCTGCTTAAAGCCGCAAGGTCACTTGAAATAGGCGTAAACCACCTTTATATGAAGAAGTTTGAAGCTTTTTCGGACGACGAAATGTTAAGCTATATAAAGGACGGCACCGACGACCGCATTTACGCAATTGCAGAACTCCTGCGCCGAAAGACCGATATAGGCATGATTTGCAACGCCACAAAAATAGATATGCTTTTCCTTGAAAAGATAAAGAATATCGTAAAAACCGAGAATAAACTGCGCGAGCATATAGGCGATACCGACACGCTGTATGCCGCCAAAAAGCTCGGATTTTCCGATGAATTTATAGGTAAGCTTTGGGGTATGACAGGCGAAGAAATTTATAAAATAAGGGAAAAGCGCGGTATGTTCCCCGTTTATAAAATGATTGACACCTGCGCCTCGGAATTTGAAAGCTATATCCCCTATTTTTACTCTACCTATGAGGACGAAAACGAATCGGCGGTATCGGATAAAAAGAAGATAATAGTTTTAGGCTCGGGACCCATAAGAATAGGTCAGGGCGTTGAATTTGATTACTCCACCGTGCATGCGGTTACCACAATTAAAAAATCGGGGTATGAAGCGATAATTATAAACAACAACCCCGAAACCGTCTCGACCGATTACACCTGCTCGGATAAACTCTACTTTGAGCCGCTTTGCACCGAGGACGTTATGAACATTATACACCTTGAAAAGCCGATAGGGGTTATAGCGTCTCTCGGCGGGCAGACCGCCATTAACCTTGCCGAAAGCCTTAAAAACCGCGGGGTTAAAATTATCGGCACGGACTGCGAAGCAATAGACCGCGCCGAAAACCGCGATTTATTTGAAAAGGTGTTAAAGGAGCTTAATATCCCCCAGCCGCAGGGCAAGGCGGTAACCAAAATTGAGGACGGCGTAAAAGCCGCCGCCGAAATCGGCTACCCAGTGCTTGTGCGCCCATCGTTTGTGTTGGGCGGCAGAGCAATGCAGATAGTGGCGGACGAAGAACAGCTGCGCCGATACCTGCGCACCGCGGTTGAAATTGACGAAGATAAGCCCGTGCTTGTTGATAAATACATTTCGGGCAAGGAGCTCGAAGTAGACGCGATTTGCGACGGTAAGGACGTTTTCGTGCCCGGAATTATGGAGCTTGTGGAGCGCACGGGCATACACAGCGGCGACTCAATAAGCGTGTACCCCACATTCAGCATAAGCGAAAAGGTGCGCGAAACAATACTTGATTACACAAGGCGGTTAGGACTGGGCATCGGCATAATAGGGCTTTACAACATTCAGTTTATTGTTGATAAAAACGATAATGTGTTTATAATAGAAGTAAACCCGCGCTCTTCAAGAACCGTTCCGTTCCTTTCAAAGGCTACGGGATTCAGCCTTGCCGACATTGCAACGCTTGTAATTTTAGGCAAAAGCCTTAAAGAGCAGGGCTTTGATAAAATTTACCCCGGCGACAAAAAGCGCTGGTATGTAAAAGCCCCCGCGTTCTCTTTCTCAAAGCTCAGAGGGCTTGACGCTTACCTGTCACCCGAAATGAAATCCACGGGCGAAGCCATAGGCTACGACGATAAGCTCACCCGCGCGCTTTACAAGGCGCTTAAAGCCAGCGGTATGAACGTTATGAACTACGGCACGGTGCTTGCTACAATTGCCGATAAGGATAAGGAAGAGGCGCTGCCGCTTATTCGCCGCTTTTACAATATGGGCTTTAATATTCAGGCAACTGCCGGCACGGCTGAATTTTTAAAGCAAAACGGAATACGCACCCACGCGGTGGGGAAACTTAGTGACGGAAGTAAAGAGATAACCGACGCAATACGGCAGGGCTATGTTACCTACGTTATAAACACGCGGGATATGAATTCCTCCGGAGTGCTGTCTGACGGGTACGAAATCCGCCGCTGCGCCGTTGAAAACAACGTTACAATGTTTACGTCACTCGATACCGTTAAGGTACTGCTTGACGTGCTTGAAGAAACCACCCTCGGAATTTCCACAATAGACGCTTGAAAGGAAACGCTATGAAACAGGATTTTTACGAAGTTACGGAAAATGAGCAGATTGCCCCCTCGGTTTTTAAAATGGCGCTTGCGGGTGATACCTCGCCCATTACCGCGCCGGGGCAGTTTGTAAACATTAAAATACCCGAATTTTACCTGCGCCGCCCTATTTCCATATGTGATTGGAACAGTAATACCCTTACAATTATTTACAAGGTGGTAGGCGACGGAACAAGGGCGTTCGGCCGCATAAAAAAAGGTGAAAAATTAGACCTTTTAATTTCCCTCGGCAACGGGTACGATACCTCGCTTTCGGGCGATAAACCCCTGCTTATAGGCGGCGGGGTGGGCGTTCCTCCCCTTTTCGGGCTTTGCAAAAAGCTTATCGCCGAAAACAAGACCGTAAACGTAATTTTAGGCTTTAACACAAAATCGGAAATATTTTTGGAAGATGAGTTCCGCGCGCTCGGCGCTAACGTAGCCGTTACCACGGCGGACGGCTCTTACGGGCTTAAAGGCTTTGTAAACGCCGCAATGGAATATGCCGATTACAGCTATTTTTACACCTGCGGGCCGAAACCTATGCTAAAGGCGGTAAACGCCGCCGCGAAAACAAGCGGGCAATTTAGCTTTGAAGAGCGCATGGGCTGCGGCACGGGCGCCTGCATGGGCTGCACCTGCAAAACAAAAAATGGTCCTAAGCGCGTTTGCACCGAAGGCCCCGTGTTTTTAAGGGAGGAAATAGAATGGTAAATACGTCTGTCAACCTCTGTGGAATAAGCCTTACAAACCCCGTAATTCCCGCAAGCGGCACTTTCGGCTTCGGCTATGAATTTACACGGTTTTACAATATAAATATTTTAGGCTCAATTTCGCTTAAAGGCACCACCAAAGAGCCGCGTTTCGGCAACCCTACGCCCAGAATTGCCGAGTGCCCGAGCGGGCTTTTAAACGCGGTGGGGCTGCAAAACCCGGGGGCGGAAAAGGTTTTAAACCATGAGCTTCGCACCCTTAAAGCGGTTTACAAAAAGCCCGTTATGGCGAATGTAAGCGGTTTTTCGGTAAACGACTATGTTTCGGCTGTTGAAACGCTTAATACGGACGACGGTATAGGTTGGTTTGAAATCAACATTTCCTGCCCGAACGTTCACGGCGGCGGGCTTGCTTTCGGCACAAGCGCCGAAAACGCAGCTGCGGTTACAAAGGCGGTAAGGGCGGTTACGAATAAACCCATAATTATTAAGCTCTCCCCCAATGTGACCGATATTACCGAAATTGCCAAGGCGTGCGAGGCTGCGGGAGCGGACGGCGTATCGCTTATAAACACCCTGCTAGGTATGAAAATAGACCTGAAAACCAAAAAGCCCCTGCTTGCAAACAAAACGGGCGGGCTTTCGGGTCCTGCGGTAAAGCCCGTGGCGGTGAGAATGGTGTATCAGGTATACGAAGCGGTAAAAATACCGATTGTAGGTATGGGCGGAATATCCACCGCCGCCGACGTTTTGGAGTTTATGCTGGCGGGCGCCGCCGCAGTAGAGGTGGGCGCTGCCAACCTTATAGACCCTTATGCCTGCAAAAAAATTATAGAAGACCTGCCGAGGGCAATGGAGAAATACGGCATAAATAATTTAAGCGAAATTATAGGAGGAGCGCACAATGGGTAAGGATGTAATTATAGCCTGCGATTTTGCGGACAAAGAAACCTGCCTCAATTTTTTAGATAAATTTGAGGGCAAAAAACCGTTTGTAAAAATAGGAATGGAGCTTTTCTACGCCGAGGGTCCCGAAATTGTAAGGGAAATTAAGGCGCGCGGGCATAAAATATTCCTCGATTTAAAGCTGCACGATATACCGAACACCGTAAAAAAATCAATGGCGGTACTTTCACGCCTTGATGTGGATATGTGCAACCTGCACGCGGCGGGCACTGCCGCTATGATGACCGCGGCAATAGAGGGGCTGACAAGAGCCGACGGCACCCGCCCCCTGCTTATAGCCGTGACCCAGCTTACCTCAACAAGCGAGGAAGCAATGCATAAAGATTTGCTGATAGATGGCAAAATGGAAGACGTGGTTATGCACTACGCTAAGAACGCAAAGTGCGCGGGGCTTGACGGCGTGGTATGCTCCCCGCTTGAGGCGGCGGCGGTACATAACGCCTGCGGCGAGGGCTTTTTAACCGTAACGCCCGGCATACGCTTTGCCGACGGCGACAAGGGCGACCAATCGCGCGTTACCACCCCCGAGAAAGCAAAGGAAATCGGCAGCGACTATATAGTGGTGGGCAGACCGATAACCGCCGCACCCGACCCCGTGGCAGCATATGAGCGCTGCGTTCGCGAATTTATAGGATAGGTGATAAAAATGCAAGCTTATAAACACGAATTTATTGAATTTTTAGAAAGTGCCGGCGTGCTTAAATTCGGCGATTTCACTGCCAAAAGCGGTAGAAAAATCCCCTATTTTATAAACGCGGGTGAAATTAAAACAGGCGACCAGATAAGAAAATTGGGCAAATTTTACGCAAAGGCGTATTTTGAAAAGCTGGGCGATAAAAAAGCCGTGCTTTACGGTCCTGCATATAAGGGAATCCCGATAGCGGTATCGGTTGCGGTTGCGCTTTCGGGAAACGGGCTTGACGTGCCGTTTTTCTTCAACCGCAAGGAAGAAAAGGACCACGGCGAGGGCGGCGTTTTTGTAGGCTACAAGCCTCAGGCGGGCGAAGAGGTGGTAATAGTAGAGGACGTTATAACCGCGGGCACGGCTATAAGGGAAAGTATGGCTATCCTCTCAAAACTCGCGGGCGTAAAGGTTGCCGCCGCCTTTGTTATGGTAGATCGCTGCGAAAAGGGTCAGACCGAAAAATCAGCTATGGCGGAGGTAGGCGAAGAATTCGGCTTCCCCGTTTACTCGGTAGTTAATGTTTACGATATTATAGAATACCTTGAAGAGGACGAAAAAAACCGCGAAAACGTGG
Organism: uncultured Oscillospiraceae bacterium; assembly: GCA_900549755.1. GTDB lineage: Bacteria > Bacillota > Clostridia > Oscillospirales > Acutalibacteraceae > UBA737. The sequence continues at coordinate 4,764 of URPQ01000054.1, read as the reverse complement.
AACGCATACAAAATTACCTTAAAATAAACGGTGCAAAGGAATGATATTAAATGAGAAGTCTTATTGATATTTCGGAGCTTACAACGGGCGAAATTGAAGAGCTTATAGGCGTTGCCAACGATATTATAGCAAACCCCGAAAAATACAGTGAAAAATGCAAAGGCAAAAAGCTTGCCACCCTGTTTTTTGAGCCGTCCACCAGAACGCGCCTGAGCTTTGAGGCGGCAATGTTAGAGCTCGGCGGCAGCGTTCTCGGCTTTTCAGAGGCGCAAAGCTCATCTGCCTCAAAAGGCGAAAGCGTGGCGGATACCGCAAAGGTTATTTCCTGCTATGCCGATATTATAGCAATGCGCCACCCGAAAGAGGGCGCGCCGCTTGTAGCCGCACGAAATGCAAGCATACCCGTTATAAACGCGGGCGACGGCGGGCACTGCCACCCCACGCAGACCCTTGCGGACTTACTTACAATATACCGCGAAAAGGGCGGCTTTGATAACCTGACCGTGGGCTTTTGCGGCGACCTTAAATTCGGCAGAACGGTACACTCGCTTATATCCGCGCTTATACGCTGTAAGGGTGTTAAATTTGTGCTTATCTCGCCTAATGAGTTAAAGCTGCCGGGCTATGTTAAGGATAAGCTTGATAAAGACGGTATTGAGTACACCGAAACCGACAGCCTTGAAAACTCCATTGCCGACCTTGACATACTTTATATGACCCGCGTGCAAAAGGAGCGCTTTTTCAATGAAGAAGACTATTTGCGCCTTAGAGACACATATATTTTAACCCCCGAAAAAATGGCGCTGGCAAGTGATAAACTGCGCGTTCTCCACCCCCTGCCGCGCGTGAATGAAATAAGCGTAGCGGTAGACTCAGACCCGCGCGCCTGCTATTTTAAGCAGGTGCTTTACGGAAAATATATGCGTATGGCGCTTATATTAAAGCTTTTGGAGGTAAAGTGATGAACATTGATTCCATTAAAAACGGCATTGTAATAGACCACATAACCGCAGGCAAGGGTATGGAGATATACCGCCTTTTGGGGCTTGAAGAGCTTGATTGCTCGGTAGCGCTTATAAAAAACGTTGCAAGTAAAAAATCCGGCAAAAAGGATATTATTAAAATTGATTCGGACTTTGACGTTGACACCGATATTTTAGGCTTTGTAGACCCCGACGTTACGGTGAACATAATAAAAGACGGGCAAATTAAAGAAAAAAAGACGATAGAACTGCCGCAGGAGCTTACCAACGTTTTAAAATGCAAAAACCCGCGCTGCATATCGTCGGTCGAGCAGGAGCTGCCGCATATATTCCGCCTGACGGATAAGGATCACCGCATTTATCGCTGTATTTACTGCGAAACGAGGGCGAAATAGCTGAATAATGTCGAAACGGCGGGCGTGATAAAAAACGTCCGCTTAAAATTTTTTCAGCAGACATAATTCGCTCATTTTTTCACCTTTCAGGTCATATAATTTGATATGTAGGCTAAACGCCGAATGTAAAAAGGAAAGGTGATTAAATAATGAACGGTTTTTTCCCGGAAGGATGGAACACACAGGCGACGGACAGCAAAAAGGCATTTACCCCCGCTTTTCTTGCAGACGCTAAGGAAAAGCAGACGGTTCTTGAAAGCACGGTTACAATGTGCGACGCTTCGCACAACTTAATTGTAGATTTGGGCACAGTTAAGGGTATAATTCCGCGCGAGGAGGGTGCAATAGGAATAGCCGACGGCTCCACGCGCGATATAGCGCTTATCTCCCGCGTGGGTAAGCCGGTCTGCTTTGTGGTAAGCTCTTTAAGCAATGATGAAAGCGGCAAGCCGTATGCTGTTCTCTCACGCCGCAGGGCGCAGGAGCTATGCCGCGAGCACATAACCGAATATCACGGCACAGGCGATATTATAAACGCTAAGATTACTCATTTAGAGTCGTTTGGCGCATTTTGCGATATAGGCTGCGGCAATATAGCCCTGCTGCCGATAGATGCAATATCCGTCTCGCGCATATCGCACCCGCGCGACCGCTTTTTCATAGGTCAGAATATACGGGTAATAATACGCTCTGTAGCGCCCGACGGTAAAATAACCCTATCGCACAAAGAGCTGCTCGGCACTTGGGAGGAAAACGCCGCGCTATTTTCCCCGGGGCAGACCGTAACGGGCGTTGTAAGAAGTGTTGAGGATTACGGCGTTTTCGTTGAGCTGACCCCCAACCTTGCAGGACTTGCCGAGCCCAGACCCGATGTTGCGCTCGGTCAGCAGGCAAGTGTTTATATAAAAAGCATTATCAGAGAAAAAATGAAGATAAAGCTTATAATAATAGATAGCTTTGAAAGCGAATACACCCCCGAAATCAAATACTTTTATAACGGCGATAGGCTTGAAAACTGGGATTATTCCCCCGCCGATTGCTATAAACATATTTCAACAAGGTTTTGCGGATAAAGACATACCCGCGAATATCATTTTTCGGTATTCGCGGGTATGTTTAGTTTTTCAAGCGCAAATTTCAAAGTTATTTATTATTTTGTATATGTTAAAATGATGAGACCCAATAAAAAGAGAAGTTAGCATCCAAATACGGCATAATAGCTTTATATCAGCGGCAAAAACCGCAGTCAGAGGATAATGATTCATTACAAATTCATTGTGTATATAGAGATACCAGAATGCAGAAGTAATTACAAGGCAGACACACGAAAAGGTGTAGCAGTAAAGTATCCGCATAACGAAAAAGAACAGACATAAAAACCTGCTCCATACATAACAAAGAAACTCGATATGGTACGAATGTTCATAAGGGATTTAATAAACAACCGGAACGTACAATCATATTTCAAAAAACGCACATTTTTCACTAATCCTCTTTTGCGGTACAATGTACTTGCAAAGGAGGATTTTACTATGAAAGAACAAAAACGATTTTTGGAATTATCGGAATTTGAGTGGCGGTTGCTTATCAAGTGCTTAAATGAAGCACGGTTGTTATTTCTCGACAACGGTAATCCCGTTGAGGATATAGACGAACTTTTGATAAAAGCATTTAAAATGAAGCATAAGAAAGTGAGAATTTGACTATGGAAAAATATAAATATGACGAAAGCAACGGACTTTGTTATGAACTGCGGGGTGATTATTATTTGCCGTGTCTGAAATTGCCGGAAGAAAAACACCAACCTATCGGAATATGGGGACAGCGCCATCACGAATATCTCCGCCGTAACAAACGAATTATTTTGTCAAGCTTGCAAATTAGCGGTGAGTTAACCAGTTATCTTGCCGACATTGACCAACAGGCGGAGGAAATGTTTGAGCGCCTGGTAAAACAGATGGCTGCAGCAGAAGGCGTTACCGAACGCTTAAAATCTGACAATCAAATGGTCTGGGTCAGGAAGATGAATAACATACGAAGTCTGGCATCGGAAATTGTGAACAACAAAATTGTCTTTAGATAAGGACAAATAGGCGGAATAATTCTTTGTTGAAAGTGATTGTGCAAAATCTGGTTCGGGGGTGCGGACTTTAGCTTGATAGAGACTGCAAAAGCGTCGGGCATTGATCCGTATAAATATCTTGTTTATATTTTTAAAACCGCACCTACACTCAGCACCACAGATGAAAATTGGGCAAATAAACTCTTACCCGAGAATTTTAAAACTGCATATTGATATGCACGACAAGACTGTGACTTAAATCTCACGGTCTTGATTTTTGCTACCGCCTTCCTATTTGACGCTTACTCTTGTATCTGTTCAGTCTGCTTTCAATATCAGTGCCGATATTTTTGCTGTTTGCATTAGGTATGGCTCAGTATGGAAAAACATTTGGTGATAATGATGCCCTTAAAAAAGCTGAAGACTGTTTTGAATTAATGATGCAGATATATAAAGATCCACTAAGTGATCCCTTTAAAATTACACCTAAAAGTTATTCCGAAACTCGTAACGAACGTTCTGCTGCTGTTCCCATGGTATTGATAAGTTCTGCCGAACTTTTAAGAAGATGCGACCCTGATAGACAGGATTATTACAACGATATATGTAAATCCATAACTGATGATATAATGAAATATCATTATCATCCCGAATTAAAATGTTCTTTAGAAAATGTTCTTTCCGTCGATGGCTCACACGTAGACAATCCTTCCGGAAGAACTATAAATCCTGGTCACTCTTGCGAAAATGCATGGTTTTTAATGTGTCAAGCAATATACAATAACGATGACAAATTATTAAAAAATGCTCTATCTATATTTGATTTCGCCTTTGAAAGAGGCTGGGATAAAGGATACGGAGGTATGCTATACTTTGTAGATCTTGATAACCGACCATGTGAACAACTTGAATGGGATATGAAATTATGGTGGGTACATAACGAAGTGCTTATCGCTTCCCTAATGGCATATGCACTTACCAATGATGAAAAGTATTGGGAAAGATTTAAGTTAGTTCATGAATATTCATTCTCTCACTTTGCTGACAAAGAATACAGTGAATGGTACGGCTATTTGCATCGTGATGGTACCGTTTCTCACACTCAAAAAGGCTCTCTCTGGAAAGGTCCTTATCATCTACCACGATGTTTAATGTTCTGTGAAGAACTTTTAGATAATATTGCAAACAACCAAAAGCCAAGATCATTATTATAATGTGTTCGGGGGTGGGGGGAGAATATTTTTAAGATGTTTTAAAAAATAAAAAAAAAAATAAGACACACCCCCAGAAGCGAAAAAAAACAAGAATTTAAAGAAAAAAGAAT
>URPQ01000053.1 GCA_900549755.1 uncultured Oscillospiraceae bacterium | reverse complement strand
CGGAACCGCCTGACTGGCGCTTATACTTGGTTTCGTGGTCAACCTTTTTACGGATGCTCTCTTTATAAGCAACCTGCGGTGCGCCCACGTTTGCCTCTACCTTAAATTCACGGAGAAGACGGTCAACGATTATTTCAAGGTGTAACTCACCCATACCGGCGATAATGGTCTGACCGGTCTCTTCATCGGTATAGCACTTAAAGGTCGGGTCTTCTTCGGCAAGCTTTGCAAGGGCAAGGCCCATTTTTTCCTGACCCGCCTTGGTTTTCGGCTCAATAGCAACGCGGATAACCGGCTCGGGGAAGTTCATCGATTCAAGAATGATCGGGTGCTTCTCGTCGCACAGGGTATCACCGGTGGTGGTGTTTTTGAGACCTACGGCAGCGGCAATATCGCCGGCGTAGCAGGTTTCAATATCCTCGCGGTGGTTAGCGTGCATTTGCAGGATACGTCCCATACGCTCTTTATTCTGCTTAACCGAGTTGTAAACGCCGGAGCCTGCGTCAACAGTACCGGAGTAAACACGGAAGAAGCAAATCTTACCAACGAACGGGTCGGTTGCGATTTTAAACGCAAGAGCGGAGAACGGCTCTGTATCGGAAGAGTGCCTGTCCTCTTCCTCCCCTGTATCGGGGTTGGTACCCTTAATAGCCTCAATGTCGGTCGGAGCCGGCATATAATCGACAATAGCGTCAAGGAGCGGCTGAACGCCCTTGTTTCTGTATGAAGTACCGCAGGTAATCGGCACCATATTATTAGCTATTGTGGACTGACGGATTATCTTCTTAATCTGCTCAACAGACGGCTCTTCGCCCTCGAAGTATTTTTCCATCAGTTCTTCATCCTGCTCAACAATATGCTCGATAAGCTCGGTGTGATATTTGTTGGCAAGCTCTACCATATCCTCCGGAATAGGCTCGTGTCTAACGTCCTTTCCGAGGTCATCGTAGTAAATTTCCGCGTCCATATTGACAAGGTCGACGATTCCTCTGAATGTGTCCTCAGAGCCGATAGGCAGCTGAATCGGAACACCGTTGCAGTTGAAACGCTCCTTAATCATATCAAGAACGTGGTAGAAATCCGCACCCATAATATCCATCTTATTGATGTATATCATTCTCGGTACGTGGTATTCATCAGCCTGACGCCAAACGGTTTCAGACTGCGGCTCAACACCGCCCTTTGCGCACAGAACGGTTACAGAACCGTCAAGCACGCGGAGTGAACGCTGAACTTCAACGGTGAAGTCAACGTGTCCGGGAGTGTCGATAATATTGATACGATGGTCTTTCCAGAAGCAAGTAGTAGCAGCGGAGGTAATTGTAATACCTCTTTCCTGCTCCTGCTCCATCCAGTCCATAGTTGACGCGCCGTCGTGAGTTTCGCCCATCTTACGGTTAATACCGGTATAGAAAAGGATACGCTCGGTGGTGGTAGTTTTACCGGCGTCAATATGTGCCATTATACCAATATTTCTTGTCATTTCAAGAGATACTTTTCTTGGCATATTAACCTCCAATCCGCATAAAACGGAAACAAAATATCAGTAGATACAAACTACCATCTGTAGTGAGCAAAAGCTCTGTTGGCCTCTGCCATCTTGTGAGTATCCTCACGCTTCTTAACAGCGCCGCCCATGCCGTTTACGGCATCTAAAATCTCGCCCGCGAGACGCTCTTTCATAGTTCTCTCTGAACGGGCGCGGCTGTAGGTTGTCAGCCAGCGCAGACCGAGGGTCTGCTTTCTTTCGGCACGAACCTCAAAAGGCACCTGGTAGGTAGCACCGCCCTTACGAACAGCCTTAACCTCAAGCTGCGGCATAACATTTTCCATAGCCTGATCAAATACCTCAAGCGGGTCCTTGCCCGTTTTTTCACTGATAATGTCGAAAGCGCCGTATACTATTCGCTGAGCAACGCCCTTCTTACCGTCAAGCATAATGTTGTTGATAAGGCGGGTTACCTTCTTTGAATTGTATACCGGATCCGGCAATACGTCGCGTTTTGCGACAAAGCCTCTTCTTGGCACTTTACTTCCCTCCTTCATAGTAATGAATTCATTGGTACTCGAAGCTTTTCCCCGTGGCACCAGGCAGAGGCGTTAAATATATATATAACGCCGCTGCACTTAATTGCAGCAGAGATAATTCACTTAAAAATTACTTCGCACCTGCTTTAGGACGCTTTGCACCGTACTTTGAACGGCTCTGCATTCTCTTTGCAACGCCCTGCGTATCAAGGGTTCCGCGTACGATATGGTAACGCACACCGGGGAGATCCCTAACACGTCCGCCTCTGATAAGAACAACGCTGTGCTCCTGAAGATTGTGACCTATTCCGGGAATGTAGGCTGAAACCTCGATTCCGTTGGAAAGACGTACTCTCGCAATTTTACGGAGCGCTGAGTTCGGCTTCTTCGGAGTGGAAGTCTTTACGGCTGTGCAAACGCCGCGCTTCTGCGGAGAATCGTTATCGGTCTGGCGGCGCTTCATAGAGTTATAACCCTTTAAAAGAGCCGGAGCCTTTGCCTTTTTCTCAACAGTTTCACGACCGTTGCGAACCAATTGGTTAAACGTTGGCACTGTTACACCTCCCAATATAAAATTTTCGTTGCGGCGCATACTGCCGCATACTAATGAAGAATAACACAAAAAACGCGGTTTGTCAAGAGTTTTGCGGACAAATATGTTAATTCGCGCAAAAATTTACAAAAAAAGAGAGCCGCTGCATAATTGCAACAGCTCCCAAAAGCTTTAAAAAGTGATTATTTTACCATTCCGGCAACTTCGGCTGCGAAATCGTCAACACGCTTTTCAATGCCCTCGCCCTTTTCAAAGCGAACGAAAGAAACGATCTTGATATCCGAGCCCAATGCCTTAGCGGTGTTTTCAACATACTTGCCTACGGTAATTTCGCCGTCCATAACGAACTGCTGGTCAATAAGGCAGTTTTCTTTATAGTACTTGCCTATCTTACCGTCAACAATCTTGCCGAGAACTGCCTCGGGCTTGTTAGCCATTTTCGGGTCTTCCTTCATCTGTGCAATGAGGATTTCCTTTTCCTTTTCAAGCACTTCTGCCGGAACGGAAGCCTCATCAAGATAAGCGGGATTCATTGCGGCAATCTGCATTGCAATGTTTTTGCCCATCTGAACGAACTCGGCGTTATCAGCATCAAGCGCGGTATCAAAGTTTACAAGAACGCCTATTTTTCCGCCTGCATGAACATAGGATACGACCTTACCCTCATAGCGGGCAAAGCGGCGAACCTTAATATTCTCGCGAACGGCAAGGAAAAGCTCCTGAACCTTTTCTTCGACGGTCTTTCCGTCCTTTTTAAGGGCTAAAAGAGCGTCAACGTCAGCCGGGTTCTGCTCGGCAACGATTTCCGCAATTTCAGCGGCAAGAGCCTTGAATCCGTCGCCGTTGGCAACGAAATCGGTCTCACTGTTAATCTCAACAACAGCGCCTACGCCGTTCTTGGTGTATGCGCAAACAGTACCCTCGGCAGCTATGCGGCTTGCCTTTTTAGCCTGGGATGCAAGTCCCTTTTCACGGAGAAAATCAGCTGCTGCTTCCATATCTCCGTTGCACTCGGTGAGAGCCTTTTTGCAGTCCATCATACCGCAGCCGGTCTTCTCTCTTAAAGCCTGTACGTCTTTAGCGGTAAAAGCCATAATTATTTCCTCCTAAGAATTATTCAGCAGCTTCCTCTGCTGCGGGCTCCTCAGCGGGTTCCTCGTCATCATTTGCGGCGGTGCCCATTTCGGCGCCCTGTCTGCCCTCGATTACGGCGGCAGCCATAGTCTCGGCTATAAGCTTAACTGCGCGGATAGCATCGTCGTTTCCGGGGATAACGGCGTCAATCTCATCCGGGTCGCAGTTGGTGTCTACAATAGCAATAATCGGAATACCGAGCTTTTTAGCCTCGGCAACGGCTATTCTTTCCTTGCGGGGGTCAACTATAAAGAGCGCTCCGGGGAGCTTCTTCATATCCTGAATACCGCCGAGGAATTTTTCAAGCTTCTGAATTTCAAGGTTGAGCTTTATAACTTCCTTTTTGGGGAGAAGCTCAAATGTTCCGTCGTCTCGCATAGCGCGGAGCTGGTTAAGTCTTGCAATACGGGTGCGTATTGTGGTGAAGTTGGTGAGCATACCGCCGAGCCAACGCGCGTTTACATAAGGCATTCCGCAGTGCTCTGCTTCTTCCTTAACAGAATCCTGAGCTTGCTTTTTTGTGCCGACGAAAAGAATATCGCCGCCCTCAGCCGCTATGTCGCGGGCAAACATATAAGCCTCGTTAAGCTTTTTAACGGTCTTCTGAAGGTCGATGATGTAAATTCCGTTACGTTCTGTGAAAATGTACTCCGCCATTTTCGGGTTCCAGCGTCTTGTCTGATGTCCGAAATGAACACCGGCTTCAAGAAGCTGTTTCATTGATACTACTGCTGGCATTTGTTTTTCCTCCTAAGGTTTTACCTCCATCCTGCCGTTTTCCGGGAATTTTCAAAGAAAACACCTTGCCGGTTCAAAGCAGAATGTGTGTTTTTTATTACTGCCCACTCGGACAGCCGATAAATTATACCATATTAAAAGCCTAAAATCAAGCATTTTTTAATTTTTTTTAAATTTGTTTGTATGGGTTTGACTAATTGCGGGTTATATGCTATAATTTCGGTATGGAAAAGTTGAATTTAATTATTGCGAAAAACTTATCGGAGCTAAGGCGGCAAAACAAGCTCACCCAGCTTGAGGTTGCCGAAAAGCTCAATTATTCTGACAAAGCGGTTTCAAAATGGGAGCAGGGTGAGTCTCTGCCGGGCATTGAGGTGCTTTATAAATTAGCAAAGCTTTACGGCGTAAGTATGGATTATATTGTAGGTGAAGAACAGGCAAAACCGGCGCGCGTAACCTCCGGCGGACTTACCCAGAAAAGAAAACGCATAATAACGCTTTTATCGGTTCTCGGTGTGTGGCTGCTTGCTACCGTGTTTTACATATTTTTCGATATATTTGCGCATATCAATTTATGGACCTTATTCTGTTGGGCGGTTCCCGCGTCGTTCGTCGTTTCAATTGTTTTCGACGCCGTATGGCATAAGCAAAGATTTCTTTTCCTTATTATTTCGGCGTTTATTTGGTCGCTGCTTTTGTGCTTCTGTCTGCAATTTGTGAATTATAACATATGGCTGATTTTAGGCATAGGCGTGCCGCTGCAGCTGGCAGTGCTGCTTTGCGCGTGGCTTGTAAAATCGCCGCAGAAGGAGAATGAGGATGGTAAGACTCGGTAACGACTGGGACGGCATTTTAGCCGACGAATGGGAAAAGCCGTATTATAGGCAATTGCATAGCTTTTTGAAAGAGGAATACTCCAAAACGTGCATATACCCCGATATGTACGATATTTTCAACGCGCTTAAATACACCTCGTTTGCCGATACCCGCGCCGTTATAATAGGACAGGACCCATACCACGGACCCGGGCAGGCGCACGGGCTTTGCTTTTCGGTTAAAAAAGGCGTGCCGCTGCCACCCTCGCTTGTTAATATATATAAGGAAATAACCGATGATTTAGGCGTTACCATGCCGCAGCACGGCGAGCTTACAGGCTGGGCTAAGCAGGGCGTGCTGCTGCTGAACACCGTGCTTACCGTGAGGGCGGGTCAGCCGAACAGCCATAAGGATAAGGGCTGGGAAATATTTACCGACAGAGTGATTTCCGAGCTTAACCGCAAGGAAACGCCAATAGTTTTTCTGCTTTGGGGCGCAAACGCCGAGAAAAAGGCGCGGGTTATTACTAACCCGATACATAAAAAGCTCATAACTGTGCATCCGAGCCCGCTTTCGGCATATCGCGGATTTTTCGGCTGCCGCCATTTTTCAAAGGCAAACGAAATACTTATATCAAGCGGACAGCCACCTATTAAATGGGACGAGCTATAAATTAAAAAATGTTTTTTGAAACAGCCCCCCGAATTTCACCTTTACGGTAAAATTCGGGGGGCTTAAGTTTTATTATTTACTGAATATTGACGCACCTATCGGTTTCTCGCCCATGAAACAGGGGCGAGGGCTATTATTATCGGGAAAATTTCAAGACGCCCGAGCAGCATTGCAAATGAAAGCACTATTTTTGCAAACGCCGAATAATCCCCGAAGCCGCCTGTGGGTCCTACCGCGCCGAAGCCGGGACCTACGTTATTAAAGCAGGTGACCACGGCGGTAAAATTGGTTTCAAAATCAAAGGGCTCAAAGCTCAGGGCTAAAAATATTGCAAGCAGGCAGACAAAGTAGATAAGGAAATAATTGCTTACCCCCTTGCGGGTGTGACCGTCCACCGTTTTGCCCTCAAATCTTAAAGAAGACACCGAGCGCGGGTGGAGCATACGCTTGACCTCATTGCTTATAAGCTTGAAAAGCAGAACTATGCGTGATACCTTAATACCGCCGGCGGTAGAGCCCGCGCAGCCGCCTATAAACATAAGAATGAGCAAAATATTTTTCGATAAATTGGGCCAAAGGTTAAAATCGGTTGTTGCGTAACCGGTGGTGGAAATAATTGAAGATACCTGAAACGCCGCCGCACGCACCGTTTCCTCTGCGCCGACGAATAAATGACGGATATTCCAGGATATAACGGCAACCGAAGAAGCAATTATTCCCAAATATGCCCAAATCTCAGTACTTGTAACCACTGCCTTGAATTTCTTTAAAAGCATTAAATAGTAAAGGTTGAAATTTATGCCGAAAAGTATCATAAACGCGGTTATTACCCACTGAATATAGGGCGAATAGCCCGCAATGCTATCCCGCTTTATACCGAAACCGCCCGTACCCGCAGTGCCGAAGGCGTGCAGCAGGCTTTCAAAAAACGACATGCCGCCGAAAAGCAGCATAATCGTCTCAATAACCGTCATACCGATATAAATGAGATAGAGTATAAGCGCGGTGTCCTTTATTCGCGGCACCAATTTACCTACCGTGGGGCCCGGAATTTCCGCCCTTAAAATGTGTATGGGGCGTTCGGAAACATTCGGCAGTATTGCCATAACGAAAACGATTATTCCCATACCGCCGACCCAGTGGGTAAAGCTGCGCCAAAAAAGTGTCCCGTGGGAAAGCACCTCAACATCGGGTATAACAGACGAGCCGGTGGTGGTAAAGCCGCTGACGATTTCAAAAAATGCGTCGGCATAGGAGGTGACGGCACCGGCGAGCACAAGCGGCACGGCACCGACCAAGGACAGCATTATCCAGGTAAAGGCTACTATTATAAAGCCTTCCTTGGCATAAATAACATGGGTTTTCGGCTTTAAAAAAAGCTTCGGCAGCAGTCCGAGCAAAAGGCTTATCGCTGCCGATATCAAAAAAGCAATCAGGGTTTGTTTTTCGCCGTAAAGCATGCCTACTATTGCGGGCAAAAGCAGCAGCACAGCCTCAACACGCAGCACAAGACCCACCGCGTTAATAATCATTCTGCGATTCATGGGCGGTTACCTTTGCCTTTCAACGATTTCGGAAAGCTCATTTAAGCGCCTTCCCGCAGAGATAATAACCACTCGGTCACCGGGGCGAATCATATCGTCACCTGTCGGGATTATCGATTTTCTGCCGCGGATTATTCCCGCAACCAGTATATTCGGCTTGGTGGGAAGCTCCTTAAACGGAATGTTTATTATACTGCAATCGGCGCTCACCTTAAATTCAAGCGCCTCGGCGTTGCCGTTCATAAGTTTATAAAGGGTTTCTACCTTACTGCCGAGCGAATTCTCAAGCGCTCGGGCATATTGCACGGCAACATCGGCTACCGTTTTCATAGGCGAGGCTATTGTGTCTATTCCCAGCCTTGTTGCGGTGCTTACAAATTCGAGGCGATTTATTTTGGCTATTACCTTAGGTACATTCTGCTGCAAAGCAAAATACGAAAGCAAAATATTTTCTTCATCAAGCCCCGTAAGCGCCGCAAAAGCGTCAACATTGCGTATGCCCTCTTCAAGCAACAGCTCCTGGTGCGCCGCGTCGCCGTTTATAATAACCGCCTCGGGCAATATTTCACTGAATTCCTTGCAGCGCTCTCTGTCGGCGTCAATAATTTTAACGGCGTTGCCGCCCGCAATCAGCAGCCTTGAAAGATAATACGAGGTTCTTGTGGCGCCGAGCATCATAACCGTGCGCGCCTGCTTTTGCAGAAGACCTAATTTTTTTAGTAACTTAGGTATGCCGGTAGAAGAGGCGGTAATACCTATTTTATCCCCGCTTTTAAGCACAAAATTACCGTCGGGTATATAAAGCTCGCCGCCGCGCTCTACCGCGCAGATAAGGAAATTATCGGGGTGCTTTTTGCGAAGCTCGGTAAGGCTGACGCCGCCAAGCGGGCTGTTTTCCTTTAAAACCAGCTCCACCATTTCAAAATTGCCGCGCGAAAAGGTCTCTACCTTAACGGCGGAGGGCAGCTTTAAAACATTGAAAAGCTCCCGTGCCACAAACTGCTCGGGGTTTATGGTCATAGAAAGGTCAAGCTCTTTTTTAAGAAAGGCAAGACTTTTATCGTTATATTCGGGTCCGCGTATGCGCGCTATTGTGTGCGCCGTACCCATACGCTTAGCCAAAAAGCAGCTGAGCATATTAAATTCATCAGACCCCGTAACGGCTATCATAAGCTCGCAATTATCCGCTCCCGCCTCAAGCAGCGCGTCGGAATCGGTTCCGCTGCCGCAAATGGTCATAACATCGTAAATATTAGAAAGCTCGGAAACCACGTCGGGGTCGTTATCCATTGCTAATATTTCGTGTCCCTCGGATAAAAGCGACTCAACTATGGTGCACCCTATCTTACCGCAGCCAACTACTATAATTCTCATAATTCATCCCTTAAAAAGATTATTATAAAATTTCTTTTGCCAAAGCGTCTATTTTTTCGCGGCTGTCATCATTAAGAGCTGACGTTACGGTGACAATCGTATCGGTAAATGTTATATTTTTGCTTTTTTCAAATGCGGCGCGCATTTTCTTTGCGGCTATGGGCGCCCACGAGCCGTTTTCAATAAGTCCTATTGTGCGGTTCTGGTAATTGCGTTCGCAAAGCGCGTCAATAAAGTGCTTCATAAAGGGGAAAACATCGCCGTTATAGGTAGGTGACGCCAACACCAGCTTGCCGTAACGGAAAGCGTCCTCAACCGCCTCTGCTGGGTCGCACAGCGCAAGGTTATTCATAGCCACCTTCGGGCAGCCGAGGGCTTTAAGCCGCTCTGCTAACAGCTCCGCCGCCTTTTCGGTATTGCCGTAAACCGAGGTGTAGGCAATGCAAACGCCCTCACTTTCAACCCCGTAGGAGGACCAGGTGTTATAAAGCCCTATATAATAGCCCAAATTTTCGTTCAGCACAGGTCCGTGCAGCGGGCATATTTTTTCAATATCAAGCGCAGCCGCTTTTTTGAGCAGCGCCTGCACCTGCGCGCCGTATTTGCCCACTATTCCGAAATAATATCTTCTCGCTTCGCACGCCCAGTCTTCATCGGTATCAAGCGTGCCGAATTTGCCGAAGCCGTCAGCCGAAAAAAGCGTTTTATCCTTATCGTCATAAGTAACGGTGACCTCGGGCCAGTGCACCATGGGCGCGAAAATAAACTTTAATTCCCGCTCGCCGAGGCTCAGTGTATCGCCGTCGTTTATTACAAGCGTATTTTTGCAAATTCCCTTGCCGAAAAAGTTATCCATCATAGCAAAAGCCTTGGCGTTTGCAACAACCGCAGTTTCTGGGTATTCCCGCAAAAAGTCGGTAAGGCTTGCGGAATGATCGGGCTCCATATGCTGAATAACAATATAATCGGGCTTTTTATCGCCTAACAGCTTTTTAATGTTGGCAAGCCATTCGGCGGCAAAATGCCTATCTACCGAGTCCATAACCGCTGTTTTTTCATCGGCTATTACATATGAGTTATACGCCATACCGTTCGGCACAAGGTATTGCCCTTCAAACAGCCTTATTTCGTAATCGTTTACACCTACACAGTGTATTCCTTTTTCAAGTGTCATTTTAAAGCGCTTCCTTTTTATTTTGTTTTTTCTTCTGTTTCCTTTTTCGGCTCGCTGCCGTCCTCAACTGTCACGCTGTCAAAAGCGTTTGTAAACATATCATCGTCATACCCGTCGTCATCATCGTAGCGCGGCTTAACCATACGCACTATGAGCATTACTATCAGCGCAACTGCGGCGATTATAAGAATAACTATACCCACAACTATTATTTTAGCATTAGATGAAAGCGAGGCAAAACGCGCTGCAAAGCCCGCACCCTTGGGGGCGGCGGCGCTTATATCGCCGAGGGTAAATTCAGGGCAGCGCTGCAATACGTTCTCGCGGCTGTCATAGCGGTACATGGCGAAATTCTTCTCAAAAAAGCAGTAGGTGTAATAAAAATCGGTAAGACCTTCATCGGGGCTTTTGTAAGCCGGAATATCAAAATCGCCTATTTTAACGCTTGACTGGTAAAAGCCCTCGGGAACGGTTTTTCCCTCGGGTATATCCGCAAATATATATGTATTATTGCCGAAAGTCGCAAATTTTAACTTTTTAAATGTTTTTCCGTCCGATTCCAGCGTGTAGGGCTGGTAACTTTCGCTGTTTTCGCCCTTTAAGTAGTAAACGGTGTAGTTTGCGTCGGTATCCTGCGCCGCGGCAACCTCTGTTTCGCCATATGTAACGGTATTCGCTTTAAAACCGTTGGGCAGCGTAAAGCCGGAAAGATCGGTTGCCAACAAATATTTCACGCCGTCTATAACCGTGCTTTTTTCGGGCTCGTCGGTATTATCCTCAGGCTTGGTCTCGCCGTCAAGCTCCTCCCCCTCCTTTAGGCGGGTTATAACTATTGTATAGGTTTTCTGTGTACCGTTTTGCGCCGTGACGGTTACGGTGCGGGTGTTTTTACCTACCGCAAGCGCCTCCTTACCGCCTACGGCAACCGTAGCCTTGGTGTCGGTCGCGGTGGCGTATACCTTGCAGGTAGTCACCTCATATTTGACCTTTGCGGTATAGCTTGTTCTGCCGGTAGAAAAGCCGGGGGTCAGCGTTCCGTTGCTTATTGAAAGCGATTTAAGCGTTGCAACGCCCGGCTTTGCCGCGTCGGAAACGGTAAGAGTAGCAGAGGCTCCCGCTATTCCGTGCTCTGCGCTTGAGGCATACATGGCTTCTGTTACTTGAATCGTGGATGAACCCGATTTAATTGCGGTAAAATTCAGCGTTACTGACACTTTTTTCTTGCCAATTTCGGAAATAGGCTTGACAACCCTTACAATGCCTGCTCCTCCCGTGCAGCTATCGCCGTTTTCAAAGCGTATTACATCGGGATTATAGTTCAGTGAAAAACCGATAGCAGAAATATCTTCCTCCGCTGAGAGGGTTACGGTTATGCTTAAAGTGTCGTTTACCTGCGGTTTTGTTTTGCTTAATGATATTGTTGTGCCGGCTGCTGAAATATTAAAAGCAACGCAACTTATAAGCAAAATACAAATAATCAGACCTGACACTATTTTGTATGATATTTTTTTCATATTAAACTCCGTTTCTGCAAGTGCTTAGTTCAAGTTTATAAGTCCAAGCAAATGCCTTTGAATATTGGCTAAGTCTATAAGTGATATTTTACCGTCTCCGTTTGTATCAGCAGCAGTAAAATTATCTCCTGTCAGCTTCATAAGCCCTAACAAATGCCTTTGGACATTAGCTAAGTCTATAAGTGATATTTTGCCGTCCCCGTTTGTATCGCCGCGCATAATTTCTTTCGGTGGCGTGTCGCCGCCTACGGTAAGAGTACAGTCCTTATCGGCTTTAACGTTAATTGTATAATCGGTTGTATAGCCCGATTGTGCCTTTACCGTAAGCACCACGGTGTTATCGCCCTTTTTAAGCACGAATGATTTAGCCCCGGCGTATGATGCGCCGGGCAACACGGTATAGGCAATATTCGTATCTCCCGAAACTCTTAAATCGTATTCATACTTGAATTCCGTCATAGAGTAGGAGGGCGTAAGCCCCGAAACCGAAAGCGAACTGAAATAATAATTGTTGCGAAGATTGTTTTGCTTAGGCAAAACGGTGGCTGCGCCGGTATTTTTATATACGGGAATTGAAAAGCTCACCACGGCTGATTTATCCCCCGTATACGCGGCGGAAAGTATTCTCCCCTTTGCGGACGCGTCATGTATCGCGCCCGCATATTCGTGCCAAATCAATTTCGGATTTTTAATATTGAAATCCATATAGTAATATGTGTTTTGCCCTTTTTTTATGTATCCGTCGCTGCAAAATTCCGCGCCGCCTATAATAGCTTTTTCCCGCGTGTTCCAGCCGTTATTCTTAGCATATGTCAGCGCTTTTTTAATTTTTTCCTCAGTACTGTTTCCCGTAGCGTTTATATTGAAATAATTGTAATACCCCTCATAGCCCGGATATTTGCCCGATATAAAGGGTGAATTCCCGTTGTTTTTGCCTATTTCCTGCAATATTTTTGAAGCCATAACATAGGGGCTGTAAGAGGTCTCCTTTGCCGCTTTCATAATGTAGGATACATATTTGTCGGTATCAAGAAATGTTCCCTTTACTATTTTACGTACTCCCGCCTCGTTTTGCTTTGACGGGTCGTAGCCTTGCAGCATAAAGGTAAACACCGTATCCGCGCCTAAAAAGTTGCGCGGATCCATATAATATTTTATTACCTCGCGCGAGGCGACATACCAATCCGTATCCTGCAATACATATTGATTTTTGTCGTAATCGTAAGCGCCGGGACCCATTGAAAGCCATGAATTATATGAAGTTTTTATTTGCTTTCTTGAAATTTCAAGCTGCACTGCCTCATCAAGGGTTAAATTTACATTATCCGCGTGGAACTGCCAGTTAGGGTAAACCGCGTGCAGCGCCTTTAAAGCGCTGTGATAGCTCGACGGGAACGCCTTAAGCTGTTCCTCAAAATCTTTATCGGCAGTCTGTTCAATTATCTGTACATATTCAGCATATATATATTCCGTAACGCCGTTATACGTTACATTATACCATAAATCGCCGTCGGGATCCCGCTTTTCCCCGTTTACGGTTACGGTGGCGTATGATATTCCGCTCATAAGTATTTTGCTTTGTGTGCCCGCGTCCTTTCTCATTCGTACGTCCGTTGCGTTAACATATCCGATCCTCGCCGCAGCCGCGGTTACAATCACGCATCCGAACGCCGTTATTATCAGTATTACAAGCGACAAAATTATACATGAAAATCTGCGCAATCCGTTCATGGTTTACTCCTTTCTGAGTATACTGCGTACATACTCTTTTATTATATATTTTCCGACGTGTTCTGTCAATATTTTCAGGCGTAAAAATGTTAAAAGTAAATTCTCAAAGTAAATGCAACAGTAGAATTTACGATTGCATTTAGTGAGAGAAAGATTTTGTGGTAGCATTAA
>URPQ01000052.1 GCA_900549755.1 uncultured Oscillospiraceae bacterium | reverse complement strand
ACGACGGTGCAGTTATCCGGCACCTCGCGCAGCACGACGGAATTCGCCGCGATCTTGACGTTATCGCCGACCTTGAACGGCCCTAAAACCTTTGCGCCGCAGCCGACCATGACGTTGTTGCCGAGCGTCGGGTGGCGCTTTTCCCGCGCCGCGCCCGTGCCGCCGAGGGTCACGCCCTGGTAAATCAGCACATCGTCCCCTATTTCGGCAGTTTCGCCTATTACTATGCCGGTTCCGTGGTCTATAACCAGTCTTCTGCCTATTTTAGCGCCCGGGTGAATTTCAATGCCGGTTTTTCTTACCGCCCGCTGCGATACATAGCGCGCTAAGAAAAGCCACCCGTGGGTGTAGTAAAAATGCGCCCTGCGGTACATTCTTATTGCCTTTACGCCGGGGTAAAGCAGCAAAATTTCCAAAAAGCTGCGCGCGGCGGGGTCTCGCTCCTTAACCGCACGAACGTCCTCTCTTATTCTGTCAAACAAACGAAAGCCCCCTATTTGGTAGGATCAATATACGCTTTACTGTCAAGCAGATATATGATACCCGATATAATACATAATACGGCGGATATCCAGAAAAGTATACTGATAATTATATCGCACCCGGTAACAAAAGCCGCGTTGCCGGCGTGGAAATCGATTATAAGCGCATATGCCGCCAGCGCAAATATTATGCCAACCATTTGGCTCACCGTTTTGCACTTGCCCCATATATTCGCCGCTATTACCTTACCGCCGCTTGATACCACAACTAATCGGAGCGAAGAAATTAAAAATTCCCTGAATAAAACTATAAAGGCAATCCAGGTTACCTGCCAGCCTATATCCATTTTAATAAAGCCCAAAAACGCTGCGGTAGTGAGCATTTTATCGGCAAGCGGGTCTAAAAATTTGCCGAAATCGGTTATCATATTGTATTTGCGCGCCATTTTGCCGTCAATCATATCGGTTAAAGATGCGGCGATAAACAAAATAAGCGCCACGGTGTAGTGGTAGGGAAAATCAATCATCAGCGCCGCCATAAAAAACGGCGTCGCTATTATTCTGCCAATTGTCAGCTTATTCGGTGTGTTCATTCTTCAAGCTCCCCCAATAAATCGTAATCAAGCGTATCATTTACTCTTACCCTCACAAACTCGCCTATAACAAGCGGACGTGTGGACATAAAGAATATTTTGCCGTCAACCTCGGGTGCGTCGGCGGGTGTTCTGCCGAAATAGCACTTTATATAATCGTCCCAGCCCTCTATCAGCACCTCGGTAACCGTGCCTACCTTTTCCTCGTTTTTCCCGGCGGCTATAGTAAGCTGCATTTCCATAATGTTTTCCATTCTGTCCTGCTTTGTCTGCTCGTCTATCTGGTCGGGGAAAGTAGCCGCCGCGGTATCCTCTTCGGCAGAGTAGGTAAAGCAGCCGAGCCTGTCAAACCGTTTTTCCTTAACAAATTGCGCAAGCTCGCAAAACTGCTCGTCGGTTTCCCCGGGAAAGCCCGTTATAAGCGTGGTGCGCAGCGTAACGCCCGGCACCTTTGCCCTTATTTTATCAATAAGCGCCGAAAGGCTTTCATAATCGCCCTTGCGGTTCATTCGCTTTAAAATATCGCCGTTTACATGCTGCAGGGGTATATCAAAATATTTTACAAGCTTTTCTTCCTGTGCTACCGTTTCAAGCAATTCGTCGGTTATTCTGTCGGGGTAGGTGTAAAGGGTCCTTATCCAGTGCAAGCCCTCAATTTTGCAAAGCTCGCGCAGAAGCTCTGCCAACATAGGTCTGCCGTAAATATCCTCGCCGTAGGCGGTGGTGTCCTGCGCTACCACGGTAAGCTCCTTTACGCCGCCTGCTGCTAATTTCGCCGCCTCTTTAACGCAGTCCTCAATAGTGCGGCTTCTCATTCTGCCCCTTATTTTAGGTATTGCGCAGTAGGTGCAGCAGTTATCGCACCCGTCGCCTATTTTAAGGTAGGTGCTGAACGGGTAGCCGCCCAAAATTCTGTCGCTGTTCAAATTAAGCTCGTATTTATCGGCAAAAACGTTTTCGGTGCTGCCTTTAAGTGCGTCGGTCACTATTTTGGCTATGTCGCCGTCCGCACCTATTCCCACGCAAACGTCAACCTCGGGTATTTCCTCGGTAACGTCGTTTTTATAGCGCTCGGCAAGGCAGCCCGTTACAATAAGCGCCTTGCATTTACCCGTCTTTTTATACTCTGCCGCCTCTAAAATATTTTCTATAGCCTCTTTTTTAGCGTCCTCAATAAAGCCGCAGGTGTTAATAATTATCGCGTCCGCCTCTGCCTCTGGCGCGCCTATTTCAAAGCCTGCTGCTTTAAGGGTTGCAAGCATCATTTCCGCGTCAACCTGATTTTTCGGGCATCCAAGCGACACCATACTGATTTTATACATTGCTACACTATTCCTCGCTGTATTCAAGCTCTTCGCTGTATTTTTTAAGCACGTTTCTCACCGCCGAAAAGGAAAAGCCCTTTCTTATAAGCGCGGCGTAAACCTTTTCCGCCCCGTTTTCAAGCTCCAGCTTTCGGGCGTATTTCTTCTCTATAAGGGCGCGTATCTGCGTTTCCTCATCGGTTTCGGTCTCCGAGACTGTCTCCTTTGCCATATCGTAGGGAATACCCTTTTCGTAAAGCTTTCGCACCGTCTCGCGGGGGGATATGTTCGCTTCCTTACACCTTTCGGCAAAGTTTTCCGCAAAGCGGCGGTCGTCAAGCAGACCAACCTCAACAAACCGCGCCACCACCGCGGCGGAGGCTTTTTTATCAAACCCCGCCTCGCAAAGCTTTCTGTATAAACCCTTTTCGGTGCGGTCGGCACGGTCCAAATACCACAGCGCGCGGGATTTCGCCCTGCGGTATTCCGAATCGTATATAAGCTCTTCCAGTCTTTCCTCGGTAATTTCCACACCCTGCTTTAAGCAAAAATCGGTGCAGGTATCGTTATCGAGCAAAATTTCTCTGCCGTCTGATAATATCAGCCCCGTAAGGTGCTTTTTTTGCCGTTTAAAAGCGGTTATTGTCATCAGTCATCTACCGCTATATCAATATCCACGTTTTTGTGGGGGCGAATGTTCTCGGGCGCTACAGGCTCAATTCCGGGCTCGTCATCCTCTTCGTCGTTAGCCCCCGTAATTTCAGCACCGGCTTTAACCGCCGCGAAAATTTTATCCTCAATTTCCTGCGCCATTTCCTTATTTTCCGAAAGCAGCTTTTTAACGTTATCCCTGCCCTGACCGAGCCTTGTCTCGCCGTAGTAGAACCACGCGCCCGATTTCTTTAAAACGTCGGTTTCAACGCCTACGTCCACAAGCTCGCCCACATGGGAAATGCCCGTGCCGTACATAATGTCAAACTCTGCCGTTTTAAAGGGGGGAGCCACCTTGTTCTTAACTATTTTAACCCTTGTGCGGTTGCCTATAACCTCGCTGCCGTCTTTTATCGGCTCGCCCTTGCGCACGTCAATACGCACGCTTGAATAGAACTTGAGCGCACGGCCGCCTGTTGTAACCTCGGGATTTCCGTAGGTCACGCCTATTTTTTCACGCAGCTGATTTATAAATATTGCCGCGCAATCGGTTTTTGAAAGCGCACCTGTAAGCTTGCGCAGCGCCTGCGACATAAGGCGCGCCAACTGACCGACGTGGGAATCGCCCATTTCGCCCTCAATTTCCGCCTTGGTAACGAGCGCCGCAACCGAGTCGATAACTATAATGTCAATAGCGCCGGAGCGCACCAAAGCCTCGGCAATTTCAAGCGCCTGCTCGCCCGAATCGGGCTGGGATACCAAAAGGCTGTCAATATCAACGCCCAGCTTTTTGGCATAAACAGGGTCAAGCGCGTGTTCAACGTCTATAAATGCGGCGGTGCCGCCCGCTTTTTGCGCCTCTGCCACACAGTGCAGCGCTACGGTGGTTTTACCCGAAGATTCGGGTCCGTATATTTCAACTATTCTGCCCTTGGGTATGCCGCCTATGCCGAGCGCTAAGTCAAGCGTGAGCGAACCTGTATGAATTGCGCCCACGTTCATTGCAACGTTTTCGCCGAGGCGCATTACCGCGCCCTTGCCGAAGTTTTTCTCAATCTGCTCCATGGCGGTTTTAAGCGCCTTTTCCTTGCCCTCCGCTTCGGTCACCTTTACCGGAGCGTGTGATTTGTTGTTGTTTGATTTCTGTGCCATTTAATTTCCCTCCGTTTATCCTTTTAAACCGTAAACCGCGCGGCTAATGCCGCCGAGGTCCTTTGCATTGTTTATTTCTTTAAAGCCCGCGTTTTCGAGCAGCTTTTCGGCCGCTGCCGCCTCGCCCGCGCCCACTTCAAACGCAAGCATTCCGCCGACCTTTAAGGCTTTTTTGTATTCCGCTATAATAGCTTTGTAAAAATCCAAACCATCCTCGCCGCCCAAAAGCGCCGTTTCAGGCTCGTAATGCACCTCGGGCGATACCGTTTTCATTTCATTTTTCGGAATATACGGCGGATTACTCACTATAAGGTCGTAATTTTTATCATTCGCCGCTCCCTCTAAAACATCGCCGATAACAAGCGCCGCATTATCAGCCATGAGCCTTTTTATATTCCTTTCGGCATAGCGCGCAGCCTCGGGGAATTTTTCCACCAGTGTGACCGCCGCGCCCGCCTTTTCAAGCGCCAGCGTTATGCCTATGCACCCGCTGCCCGCGCATAAATCAAGCACCGCGGGGCTTTCTTTATTTTCTAAATACTTTAAGCAAACGTCAATCAGCGTTTCGGTATCTGCCCGCGGCACCAGCACACCGGGACCCACATAAAACTCCCTGCCGTAAAACGCCCATTCGCCGAATATGTACTGCAACGGGTACCTTATAGCCCTCTGCTTTATTATTGCGGTAAGGTTATTGCTTTGATATTCGGTAAGCTGATTTGTGTAGTTCATAAGAATTTCCGAATTTGAAAAGCCCGTAATATGCTTTATTATCTGCTTAGCCTCAAAAACGTAATCCTCAATTCCCGCCGATTCAAGCTCTTTTTTGGTTTTGTTGTACGCCTCAAAAATGTTCATTCCGCATTTTCGTCCGTTTCATCATTTTCCTCTTTCGGTCTTTCCACATCGGGCACTGTAGGCTCGCAGGCCTTTATTGCCGCTATAGCCACCTCTATCATACCGTCGTCGGGCTCTTTTGTGGTTATTCTTTGCAGCCACAGCCCCGGGGCAGAGATTATGCGGGTGAATAAGTTATCATACTTGCCGCAAGCCCTTAAAACCTCAAAGCCCGCGCCGCAAACTATGGGTATAAGCAGAATTTTAACTGCCACCCAAACCCACGCAAGGTTGTAAACGCCGGGGAAAATAAGCTGAACTACGGTTGAAAATATAATACTTATTAAAATCATAAGTATCATAAACGAGGTGCCGCACCTCGGGTGAAAGCGGCGCTGAATACGAACATTTTCAACCGTCAGCGGCAAGCCCTTTTCATAGCAGAAAATAGTCTTGTGCTCTGCGCCGTGGTACATAAATACCCGCTTAATATCCTTCATAAAGGATACCGCCCAAACGTATATAACAAATATTGTGAGCTTTATAAGCTGCTCAATGCTTGAACGCGCCACGGGGCTGAAATCGGTTTTAAAAAGCACCTTGAGGCCTGACACCGCAAGCCGCGGCAGCAGCATAAACAGTATTACCGCAAGCGCCACGCCGAGCACCGAGGCTATAACCATTATAACGCTCATAAGCGCATTGCTGCTTTTTTTCTCTTTCTCTTTATCCTTTTCTTTTTCGTCTTCAAGGTCGGTCATACCCGATTTATCGGCGGAAATCATCATCGCCTTGTAGCCCTGAATCATTGATTCCACAAACCCGGCAACGCCCCTTAATATAGGCAGCCTTAAAATCGGCACGCGCTCTCTAATGCTTTTGCCGTTCATATAGGTTATATCAATGCTGTTATCGGGGCACCTTACGGCAAGCGCGGTTTTTTCGGGGCTTTTCATCATAATGCCCTCTATAAGCGCCTGACCGCCTATTGCAGTGTATTTAGCCATTCGTTTCTCCCTTTTCCTCTGCGTTTTCTTCTGTTTCCGTTTCCTGCTCGTAAAGCGGCAGAACTATTGTAACCGTAGTCCCCACGCCCTCGGTGCTTTCAAGGAACAAAAGACCCTTATGCTGTTTTATTATTTCATCCGCCACCGCAAGCCCTATGCCTGAGCCGCGAACGGTTTTATTGGCTTTGTAGAATTTTTCCTTTACCCTGTCAATATCCTGCGCGGGTATACCCACGCCCGTATCCTTAACGGTTATTCGCGCGCAGCCCTCCTCAACCGTTTGGTCAACCAGTACCTGACCGCCCTTTTCGGTGTATTTGACCGCGTTATCAATTATATTTATAAACACCTGCTTTAGCCTGTTCGGGTCGCCCGATACATAAGTATCGTCCGCCGGGCGGGTGAAAATAAGCTCTATTCCCTGCTGGCGCGCAAGCTCTATATACATATCAACCGATTCCGAAAGTATCTGTGAAACGTCAAGCTGCTGCGAAACCACCGAAAGCCTGCCTGTTTCCATTCGTGAAAAGTCGAGCAGCTCTTCAACAAGACCCGACAGTCTGTCCGCCTCGGACAGCACAACGTCAAGCCCGCGCTTTACAAGTGCCTCGTCTGTTCCGAGGGACATTTTAGCCGTTTCGCCCCAGCCCCTTATTGCCGTAAGCGGGGTTCTGAGCTCGTGCGAGACCGATGAAATAAAATCGTTTTTAAGGTTCTCCGCCTGGTCAAGCTCAGATGCCATATAGTTTATGGTGTCGCACAGCTCGCCTATTTCATCGTTCTTCTTTATTTCAATTCGCGAGTTAAAGTCGCCCATTGCAATTTTACGCGCAATATTGCTTACGTCCCTTATGGGTCTTACAATCGAATTTATGAAAAACAGCCCCGAAAAAGCACAGAAGGCAAGCACCAAAAGCGCCACCGCCGCAAGTATCAAAATAACCCACGAAATCATTTTATCAGCGTTTTCGAGCGAGGTTATCCAGCGGTAGGCGCCGAGTCTTCTGCCTGTTGCGTCATAAATCACTGTGGTGGAAGCCAGCACCTTTTCGCCCGAGGCGGATTTTATTTTTGCCGTTTCCGTTTCGCCGGTTTTAATTGCCTTTTCATAATCGGGCATACGCTGCTCAGTCGGCTGAAAGCCCGTGGTGGATACCACAATATTATCGTTGCGGTCTATAACCTGCACTTCGAGCTTGTTTTTATAGGCAAAGCTGCCCGCAAGCTCAACTGCGTTTTCCTTGAAAGCCGTTTTTGAGGAGTTTGAAAGCGAATTGAATTCATAGGTCAAATCGTTTGCAAGGGTTTCAATTCGCTCGGTGTAAATGCTGCTGTAAATAACAGAAAACGAGATTACCGCCGTGCAAACAATGATGGCTACTATAAGAAAAATATTAAAAAACCACCTTCCTGCAATACTTTTAAATTTTATATCGAGCTGCACAGGGTTTTATCTCCTTTCTTTCGGTTTATTTTAAGGCTTTTTTACTTGGTGTTCCACTTGTAGCCCATACCCCACACTGTTAACAAATGTCGCGGCTGTGAGGGGTCGTCCTCTACCTTCATACGCAGTCTTCTTATATTAACATCAACTATTTTTTCCTCGCCGAAATAATTCGAGCCCCACACCTTTTCAAGAATATCGGTGCGGTCAAGCGCGGTATCGGGGTTATTGAAGAAGTATTCAATCATTTGAAATTCAACCTGCGTAAGTTCTATGCCCTTGCCGTTTTTTAAGAGCGTTCTGCGGCGCAGGTTCAAAACAAATTCCCCGAGGGTTATATCGTCCGCCGGGGCGGGCGCTTTCGGGGTGTGCATTTCAACCCGCCTGTAAAGCGAGTCAACGCGAGCCAAGAGCTCTGTTGGGCTGAATGGCTTTGTTATGTAATCATCCGCACCAAGCATTAGCCCGCTTATTTTATCCATTTCCTGCGTGCGCGCCGTCAGCATTATTATACCCAGCGTTTCGCTGCGCTTGCGCAGCTCCTTACAAAGGGCAAAGCCGTCCATTCCCGGCATTGAAATATCAAGCAGGGCAATATCAAAGCCCTCTGAGTCGCTGTCGTATATTTCAAGCGCTTCCTCGCCAGAGCCTGCCTCAACTACCGTATAGCCTACCCTTTTCAGGTTTATCGCTTCAAATTCGCGTATTGCCGCCTCATCCTCAACGATCATTATACGTTTCATTTTCTCTCCGTCCTTTAATCAATAAGTCTGAAATTCTGCCTTATTTCCGTAACGGTCATACCGTCCGCCGCGCCCGTTTCGGAAATACTGCAAATATACGAGGAAATACCGTCGTGCGTGATTTCGGAAAAACCGCGCCCCGCATACCTTTCATTATCCCAATCGGCTTTTTTAACCGTCTTAATTGTAAAAAGCAGCTCGCCAACGGTGTTGCCCGCATAGCG
Source organism: uncultured Oscillospiraceae bacterium (assembly GCA_900549755.1). Classification (GTDB taxonomy): domain Bacteria; phylum Bacillota; class Clostridia; order Oscillospirales; family Acutalibacteraceae; genus UBA737. The sequence continues at coordinate 5,126 of URPQ01000052.1, read as the reverse complement.
GTATATCTCTCTTAAATGGCGGTCGGTGTTTTTATAAACCGCTATCTGCCCTGTAAGCTTTGAGGGCACAATATAGTAATACCCGTCGTTCGTGTTCATAAGCGCGCTTATCTGCGGGGTAAGCGTTTCGCCGTTATAAGAGCACCAATCGGTAAGGTAAATTTTCTCGGTCACGTCCGTTTTATTTACGGCGGGCACCTCGCGCTGCACGGGAATTTCAATAATTCCGTCGTTATTTATATCCTGCACAGCGAAATTAGCCGAGCGCAGCGTTGCCGAGGTCTCGCCTGTCTCGGTGTTGAAAAACGGGTTTACAAGTTTATTTTTCTCTATGAAAAGCACTTCGGTTACTGCACCAACGCCCTTTATTTCATCAATATAAATTGCGGGCTTGCCCGAGGATAAATGGGCATATATCGGCTCGTTTACGGTCTTTGTTCCCCTATCCAGCTCAGCAGAGTAAAGCGCGGTAACGCCGTTTTCATTAAGGCGGTAAACCGTAGCGGTGTTGGGCGTGCCGCCGCTGTTTATCATTATAACCGTTACCTCGTTGTTGCCGTCCTCGTCAATATCCCCGCACAGAAAATGCGTGTACTGCTGCAACATTCTGCGGTTAAGCTCGTCATTTTTAAAGCTGTATACCGCCATTTGCATTTCGCTTGTGCCGTATATTTCCCAGCCTATAAGTATTTCCGAAATGCCGTCGCCGTCCAAATCGCAAAAATCCACACGGTCAACGCCGCCGGCTACTATTTTCTGCTTTGCAACCGATTTCCACTTGCCGTTTTCGCTACAAATAACATTTACATACATAACGGTGGATTCATCCTCAGTCATACTGTAAAAGGCAAAGGCCTCCATAATGCCGTCGCCGTCAACATCGTTCTGCACAACAGCCGAGCGGTAATTCCCTACCGACGGATATTTAAGGGTGTACTCCCCGCCCGCCGAGGCGGAAATGGCGCTTGCTATCGGGGCAATGTCTCCCGTAAGCGCGGGCGGGCTTAAAAGCTCGGCAGTATCGGCAGTAAACATTTTACAGCTGCAAAGCGAAACACATAAAAAAAGCGATAAAATAAACACCGCCGCATTTTTAAGCTTCACATTTTCCACCGCCTTTGCGCACAAATATACATTATAGATTATATCACAGCAAATTTCAAAAATAAAGACATTTTTATGAATAAATAAAAAATTCCGTTTTCCGAGGTCTATACCCCGAAAAACGGATAAATATTACTGAGTAGACAATACAATCATGTTACGATGCTTCCCATAGCGGAAAATTTGTAAGAAAACGGCGCTGTTTAGCGGCGCGGCGCGACGCGTGAGGAATACTGGCGTATTGGGAGCGGAGGGTAACAATGCCGAAACTTAAGTCGTTTCTTTAAAAAAGCATCGTACCCTGATTGTATTGTCTAAGTGTAAAATCAAAACGCATTTCAAGCGCGGCAAAAAGCTTTTGCATTACTCCGTTTGCAACTGCGCATATATCTATGCTCTTAATGTACACAAGTATTCTGTCCTGCTCCTCCTGCGGCACCTTGAACGCCCGCAGCGAAATTTGCAGAAAGCACTCTAATTTTTGGGCAAGCGTAAAATGAATATCGCATTTTTTCGCCATAAAGCCCCGCATTATACCCGCCGTGCCTATTTCCAGCTTGTAAAAATCACTTTCGGAATATCCCGGAAAATACTGCCCGAATATTTTATACAGCTCCACCGCGGTATGCTGGTGTATATACTCCGCCGTTGCCGGCACCGTGTAAGCCTCAATATATACATCTCGCAAATTTTCATTAAGCTCGGTTAAAACCAGCTGAATTGCGGTTTCGGCGGCATATGTATACACCGGCGAGGGCGTTTCGCCCGCAATGCTGCGCGCGGCGCCGAACTGCCCGCTGAACATAAACTCTATAAGCTCGGTTAAAACGCCGTCCTTGGTGTGAAATATATTTTGAAATGTGCTTGCCGATATATCGGCTTCCTTTATAATCTGGCTTATAGGAGTATTGTGGTATCCCTGCTCTAAAAACAAACGCACGCAAACCGAAAGAATACGGTTTTTAATTTCTATACTTCCTTTTCTCAGCGCCATAGCGCCACATCTCCTTTTTCCGCCATTGATATATATATCAATTATAGCAAATTTGCCGCAATATTACAACACTTTTTTTCCCGCCGTTTTTTCGCTTATTCTTTTAGAAAATTTCCAATTAAATGCCTCCCCTGCCTAAAGTGAGTTGGCAAAACCGCAGGTTTTGACTGAGGGATTGTTACAAATTAGATATTAGATGTTAGATTTTAGAAAGCACCCCTCAGTCAACTACGTTGACAGCTCCCCTCTGTTTGCTAACGCAAAAGAAGGGAGCCTGTCACCCTATAACTCCGATAGTTTTGACATATCACTTCTTATTCAATCGCTCCGCTGTGGCAATTAAAATATCCAAATCATCATCCGGCATATTTTTGCTGAGCTGATACAACCGCTCCACCTTTTCGGGATTTTCTATTTCACTGTCAAAAAATTCCTTTGGCGTTATTCCCAAATAATCGCACATATAAAGAAATTCATACATTGAGGGCAACGCTCTGCCGCTTGATATACCTTGAATATAACCCTTACTGTGCCCTAAATCAAGGCTCATTTTATACTCTGAAATTCCCTTTTGTGTTCTTAGCGCAGTTATTCTGTCGCGAACAAATTGCTCATTCATTTACATCACCAAGGGTATTTTATACCGATTTAAACAGTAATAATCCTACACAAATTATTGATTTTACTTGATTTATACCGCATTGATGAGTATAATATATAAATAAAGGAAAATTCAAACGGTCAAACATAAGAAAAGAGCGATTAAAAATGAAAAATTCGGCGTGTATTATAGGAAACGGGAATTTTAAGTATTCATCGGCAATGTGGAAAAAGGTGGATGAGACTATTTATCAGCTTATAGAAAAGGGCGTAACCCGATTTTTATTCGGCGAATATTCGGAGCTTGGAAATCTTTGCTTTTTCACCGTGGGAATTTACAAAAGAACCCACCCCGAAATCAAGCGAATAAAGTTTAATGTGGATTATAATGAAAAGGATAACACTCTGCGCCGCTCCACCGAAAAATATGATAAAAGCATTGCACTAAAGCTTATGGGCAATTCGGAAAAATCAGTTAATTTAAGGCGCTATATGGCGCTGATTACCGAAAGTGAAAATTGTATTTTTTTCTTTGATGATAAGCCGAACAGCGACACAAAAGCGGCTTATAATTACGCCGTGCAAAAAAAGAAAAAATATTATATTATATAATCCTCCGCACTTTAAAGTCATTTTGCCGTTTTTTGTGACAAACGAAAGCCCTGCTTCGCATTTCTGCGAAACAGGGCTTTTTAAGGCTTATATTGAAATTAAGCGTTTACCTTGGTAACAACGCCGGAACCAACGGTACGTCCACCCTCACGGATAGCGAAACGGAGACCTTCTTCAATAGCGATAGGAGTGATAAGCTCAACATCCATCTCAACGTTATCGCCAGGCATGCACATCTCGGTGCCTTCGGGAAGAGTGATAACGCCGGTAACGTCAGTAGTTCTGAAATAGAACTGCGGACGATAGTTGTTGAAGAACGGAGTATGACGGCCGCCCTCTTCCTTAGTCAAAACGTAAACCTGACCGTGGAATTTGGTGTGCGGATGAATTGAACCGGGTTTGCAGAGAACCTGACCGCGCTCAACCTCATCACGGCCAACGCCGCGGAGAAGTGCGCCAACGTTATCGCCGGCTTCGCAGAAGTCAAGGGTCTTGCGGAACATTTCCATAGAGGTAACAACAGTCTTCTTGCGCTCCTCGGTAAGACCGATGATTTCAACTTCATCGCCTGCGTTGAGCTGTCCGCGCTCAACACGACCGGTAACAACGGTACCACGGCCGGAAATGGTCATAACGTCCTCGATCGGCATAAGGAACGGGAGGTCAGACTTACGGTCCGGAGTGGGGATATAGCTGTCAACAGCGTCCATAAGCTCTTTAATCGGAGCATACTCGGGAGCGTTAGGATCAGTAGAGGTGCACTCAAGAGCAACAAGAGCAGAACCCTTGATGATCGGGGTGTCGTCGCCCGGGAACTCATACTTATCAAGAGTCTCACGGATTTCCATCTCAACGAGCTCAAGAAGCTCGGGATCGTCAACCTGGTCGCACTTGTTCATGAATACAACAATGTACGGAACGCCAACCTGACGAGCAAGGAGAAGGTGTTCTTTAGTCTGAGCCATAGGACCGTCGGTAGCAGCGATAACAAGGATAGCGCCGTCCATCTGAGCAGCACCGGTGATCATGTTCTTAACATAGTCAGCGTGTCCTGGGCAGTCAACGTGAGCGTAGTGACGTTTGTCGGTCTCGTACTCAACGTGAGCGGTGTTGATTGTAATACCGCGCTCTCTCTCTTCAGGAGCCTTATCGATGTTCGCGTAATCCTCGAACTGAGCCTGACCCTTCAAAGAAAGATACTTGGTGATAGCTGCTGTAAGAGTGGTCTTACCATGGTCAACGTGACCGATGGTACCAATGTTTACATGGGGTTTATTTCTTTCAAATTTTGCCTTTGCCATTGTATATTTTCCTCCTTATACTATGTGCAGTTTTTATTTACTTATAGTTTAACAAAAAAGACTTGAAAATGCAAGCATTATTTACTTAATTTATCAGTCTTTCTTTGCACGGGCAGAAATAATCTTCTCGGAAATGCTCTTCGGAACTTCCTTGTAGCCGTCCGGCTCCATTACATACTGACCGCGACCCTGTGTTTTAGAGCGCAGGTCGGTAGCATAACCGAACATATCGCCGAGCGGTACGCGAGCGTTGATCTGCTTAACGCCCGAGCGATCCTCAAAGCCCTGAATCTCGCCGCGGCGAGCGTTCAAATCGCCTATAACGTCGCCCATATACTCCTCAGGTACAATAACCGTAACCTTCATAATAGGCTCAAGGAGTACCGGGTCTGCTAAGCGGCAAGCCTCTTTGAATGCCATAGAACCGGCAATCTTAAACGCCATTTCGGAGGAGTCAACCTCGTGGTAAGAACCGTCGTACAGAGTAACCTTAACGTCAACTACCGGGTAGCCTG
>URPQ01000051.1 GCA_900549755.1 uncultured Oscillospiraceae bacterium | reverse complement strand
GGCGGCTTTGAAAAAACCAACCGAATTTGACCGCAAACACGAAAAATCGGCAGTTTAACGGCAGTTTTACGGCTCGTCCGAAAACAAGCAGGAGAAAGCCGAGGGGTTGCGATGCTTCCCCTCGACGGTTCACAGCGGGCGGCAACGCCGACCGCATAAGGCTTTGCGGGACTTTTGATAACAGCAACAAAAAATGCGATTTAGGGGTTGCTTGAATTTTAACCTCGCCGATTTAGGGGTTGCTGATTTTTTCGCAGATTTTGCTGGATATTCAGGGAAGTATGTGGTATTGTGTTGTGCTTGGAAAGGAGGATTTTTATGCAGAAAAACTGGTAACAAACGGCAATGCATTTAAGCGTACAGACGGTCGGTGGTGCGGTGTGGTATGGTATATGGACGAACACGGCGAGAGAAAACGAAAAAGCTTTTCCGGTACGACCAAAGCAGAGGTAAATAAAAAGATAACCGAATACATTGCAGACTTTGAAAACCAACTGATTGAATCTGATGAGTCCAAGAAAACACTGCAAGACAGTATGCAAAATTGGTTGCAAGTGTTCAAATTCCCGTCAGTAGAACAAACTACCTATGACCGATGCGAATGCAGTGCTAAAAATCAGATATATCCTCTGCTCGGTGAAAAACCTGTCGGAGATATTACAGCGGCAGATATTAAAAACCTACTCAACTATTGGATGAACAAGTGCTATGCCTATACCACTGTCAAGAAAGCCTATGTGATACTGAACGAATACTTTCGGTATCTTTACCGAGAGGAATTGATACCGAAAAATCCTATGGCAAACATTGAAATGATTAAAAAGAGCAATTTCCTGTCGGCACAGAATAAAGAGAACTTACCTGAGTGTGAAACGGTAACGATTTTCACTCCGGAGGAAATTGAAAAATTTAAAGCCGAAGCATTCAGCACATTCAAAGACGGCAAACGTAAATACCAACAAGCCGCCGCATATATACTAATGCTTAACACCGGATTGCGTACAGGCGAATTATTAGGCTTGCTAAATAGCGATATAGACCTTGAAAATAAAACGCTTACTGTAAGGCAAGGCGTAAAGGAAATTGTAAACCGTGACGGTGTTGGGAAAGCGGCAATGAAAATAAAAGTCGGAAAGCCTAAAAGCGCCGCCAGTAAGCGCACAGTACCGCTGAACAGGACAGCAATGGATATGATCGAGGATCTGCGCAAAGAAGCCTATTTCGGCGAAAATACGCCCCTTGTGGCAGACGGAAACGGCGACTATACAAAACCTGTGAATTTTCGCAAGCGTTACTACCGAATTTTGAAGGTAGCAGGAATTAAGCGAAAAGGCTTGCACAGCCTGCGGCATACATTCGCCACAAACTTAGTGAACGGACAAAAAAAGCCTGACGGGACGATTAAGGCGCTATCGCCAAGACAAGTAGCTGATTTACTCGGACATTCAACTTCGCAGATAACTGAGCTCTACTATGTGAAAAAGGATACTTCGAGGCTTAACGGTATAACCGAGGGCTTTGAGATTTAAGTCAAAATTTATACCGCAGTAAACAAAGAAAAGCTCCGGCTGATATCCAGTCGGAGCTAAAATTTTGATGCTTTATTGATGATGTAACAGACGGAATCGTTGTAAGCGGATGCCGCCGGATGGTAAATCCGCACCTGTTTCGGGCGTCAAAATGCGGCAAAACGGACCGTGTGCTAATCTTAAACAGCAAAAGAAAAACGGCTCAAAACTGCACGGTTGAGCCGTTTTCCACTGGCAGGGGCAGAAGGGATCGAACCCTCGGCACTCGGTTTTGGAGACCGATGCTCTACCAGCTGAGCTATACCCCTATAATAAAAAAATGCTTGTTATGGTGGACCATCACGGACTCGAACCGCGGACCGACCGGTTATGAGCCGGTTGCTCTAACCAACTGAGCTAATGGTCCGAACAAGCAAGATATATTATAACACAATTTTTATATTTGTCAAGTAAAAAACACTATAAAATTAAATTATTTTTTTCGAGTCGAAATATGCGGTATTAACCGCCGTTTTCGGCGGGCAAATAAGCCTGTTTTAAATATACTCTGATTGTATTGTCTAATGTATAAAATAATTGAAAATATGCATTAAACAGTGCAATACAGGAAAAAATACATTCGGTGATATTATGCAATTTTTTAAAAAGAAAGGCGTGCTTACGGCGGGCGCGGGGCTGGCTATAGGTATTATTAACGGTCTTTTGGGGGCGGGCGGCGGAATGATTGCGGTGCCGCTTTTGCAAAAATTAGGACTTGACCGCAAGCAAGCGCACGCTAACGCCGTTGCGGTTATACTGCCGATAACTGTTTTATCGGCGGTGCTTTATTTAGTGAATGGGTATGTTTCGGTTAAGGATTCGCTGATTTTTATTCCGGGCGGAATTGCGGGCTCGCTGCTGGGAACGTTTATTATGCGTAAAATTTCCTCGGTGTGGCTGAAACGGATATTCGGCGGGTTTATGATATATGCAGGCGTGCGCCTGCTGCTCAGGTGAATATTGCAGCCCTTTTAGCAGGGCTTTTATCGGGAATTATCGGCGCAATGGGTCTTGGCGGCGGCGCGGTTCTTATAATTTATCTATCGGTTTTTACCGATATGCCTCAGCTAAAAAGCCAGGGAATAAACCTGTTATTTTTTATTCCGATAGCAATAGCCGCCGTTGCGGTTTACGGTTTTAAAAAGCAAATTAAATGGAAGCTTGTCGCGAAAATTGCCGCTTGGGGACTTGTGGGCACCGCGGGAGGATTACTTTTCACAAATTTACTGGGAGGGGATATAACCGCGAAAATTTTCGGCGGAATGTTAATAATTATAGGTATAAGTGAAATAGGGCTTTTCGGTAAAAAGGAAAAATAACGCGTGCGCGGTTCTTAAAAAAAACAGTTGCACAAAACGGTTGATAATGGTATAATTAAAAGAACAAAAGTTCGGAGGTTTTACAATGTCTAAATCACCGCTTACCGAAAAGCAGTTGGCTGTATATAATTATCTTATAAAGGAAATGGCGGGCGGTTTTCCGCCCACTGTAAGGGAAATATGCGCCGCCACGGGAATAAAATCCACCTCTACCGTCCATTCAATTCTGAGCATTTTGGAGGACGAGGGGTATATTGTAAGGGACGCGAAGTCCTCCCGCGCAATAAGGCTTGATATGGAATACGATTCATCGCTTGTGCCGGTTGTGGGCAGAATTACCGCCGGTCAGCCGATATTGGCGGTTGAGGAAATTGAGGATTATATACCGTACCCTTCAAAAAATTCCGAAGGGCTTTTTGCACTGCGTGTTTCGGGGCTTTCAATGCGCGACGCCGGAATACTTGACGGCGATATTATTATTGCGGATAAAAACCTGACCTGCCGAAACGGGGATATTGTTATAGGAATGGACGGGGACGAGGCTACCGTAAAGCGCCTGCTTATTAAAAACGGGCAGATAATTTTTATGCCGGAAAACCCCGATTATTCGCCGATCTACCCCGAAGACCCGCACGTTATAGGAAAAGTTATAGGCTGTTTCAGGAAATATTGAGGATAATTATTTATGAAAAAATACATTGAGCTTTTTACCGACGGTGCGTGCTCGGGAAATCCGGGTCCCGGCGGGTGGGGCGTTGTTTTGCGCTACGGTCAGCACGAAAAGGAGCTTTCGGGCGGCGAAAAGGAAACCACAAATAACCGAATGGAGCTTACCGCCGCAATAAAGGGGCTTGAGGCACTGAAAGAGCCCTGCGTGGTAAAACTGGTTACCGATTCAAAATACGTAGCCGACGGGATTATTAAGGGCTGGGCGGAAAGCTGGCAGAAAAATAACTGGATAAAGTCCGATAAAAAGCCGGCGCTTAATTCCGATTTATGGGAACGCCTGCTTGAGCTTTTAGAAAAACACGAGGTTAAAATCGAGTGGGTAAAGGGTCATGCGGGGCATGCCGAAAACGAGCGCTGCGACCGCCTTGCGGTGGAATATTATAAAAATATGAAAGAGATGTAGAGAAATGTCCAAATCACGTGAAAGAATAAATTACATAATAACGGGCGCGATTATAGCCGCCTTGTATGTGGACCTTACATTTTTAAGCAATATTTTCAATCTTGCTTTCGGTCCCGTGCAGTTCCGCGTTTCAGAGGTGCTTACTATTTTGCCGGTATTCACATCCGCGGCAATTCCCGGCGTTGCGGTCGGTTGCTTTATTGCGAATATTGCGTCCTTCAACCCGCTTGATATGATTTTCGGCACTTCGGCTACGGTTATCGCCGCGCTGCTTACCTTTTTTTTCAGAAATATTAAATTCAGGGGTATACCTCTGCTTTCAATGTTTCCGCCCGTAATAATAAATGCGCTTGTTATCGGGCTTGAAATCGCAATATTCTTCCTGCCCGAGGGCAACCTGCTGTGGGGCTTTGTAATTTCCGCTTTGCAGGTAGGCCTCGGCGAACTTGTTGTTTGCGTGGGGCTGGGAATACCCTTTTATTTAGTTGTAGAAAAAAACGGGCTTTTTAAAAGAAAACCCGAAAACGGTGATAGGCTATGATCTACAATAAAAAAATTACACTTAAAAACGGTGATATATGCACTTTAAGAAACGGCACTGAGCATGACGGGGAACAGGTGCTTGAGGTTTTCAACCTAACGCACGCCGAAACTGATTTTATGCTTACTTATCCCGATGAAAACAGCTTTATCGCAGCGCAGGAATCGGATTTTTTAAAGGAAAAACCGAGAGTAAAAACGAAATTGAAATTGTGGCTGAAATAAACGGCAAAATAGTCGGAACGGCAGGGATTGACGCTGTGGGCGGTAAATTCAAAATAAGCCACCGCGCAGACTTCGGTATAGGAATATTAAAGGAATACTGGGGGCTGGGCATAGGCTCGGCGCTGACTGACGCTTGCATAGAATGTGCAAAGGCGGCGGGCTATTTGCAGCTGGAGCTTAATGTGGTTGCCGAAAACAAATCGGCTGTGGCGCTTTATGAAAAATTAGGATTTAAGGAATACGGCAGGAACCCGCAGGGCTTCCGCTCGCGTACAACAGGCTTTCAGGAGCTTATTTATATGAGACTGGAATTATAAAAAGTGGGGTTGAGGGCGTGAATATTTTACATTTGAAATATGCTGTGGAAATTGCAAACACAAAATCAATAAGCCGTGCGGCGGAAAATCTTTATATGGGGCAGCCAAATTTATCCCGCGCAATAAAGGAGCTTGAGGAAAATCTTAATATAACTATTTTCAACCGAAATTCCAAGGGAATAACAATTACCCCCGAGGGCGAGGAATTTTTGCAGTATGCCAGAAGAATTATAAGCCAGGTTGAGGAGGTTGAGGATATTTATAAGAACGGGCGCAAGCCGAAACAGCGCTTTTCGGTTTGTGTGCCGAGGGCAAGCTATATTTCATATGCCTTTGCGGAATTTGCCAAGGTCATAAAAAAGGATATTCCAGCCGAGATTTTTTATAAGGAAACAAATTCATGGCGCACCGTAAATAATGTGGTAAAGGGGGACTATAACCTCGGAATTGTGCGTTTTCAGGTTACTTTTGAAAAATACTTTAAATCTATGTTTGAGGAAAAGCACCTGAACGCCGAAATTATAACCGATTTTAAATACCGTTTGCTAATGTCCGAGAACAACCCGCTGGCAAATAAGAGGGAAATATTCTGCAAGGATTTAAAGCCGTATACCGAAATAAGCCACGCCGACCCGTATGTGCCGTCACTTCCGTTAACGGACGTTAAAAAGGAGGAGCTTTCAGGCGGGGCGGACAGGCATATTTATATTTTTGAGCGCGGCAGTCAATTCAGGATTCTTCAATCGGTTACCGATTCGTTTATGTGGGTATCGCCCGTGCCGGAAAGTCTCTATAAAAAATACGATTTGATACAGCGGGAGTGCAAGGATAACGATAAGGTCTATATGGATGTTATGATTTACCGCAGCGGCTATAAATTATCCGAGTTTGACAGCAGTTTTATAACCGAGGTTTGCAATGCTAAACGTAAATATTTGTAAATGCTAAAAAAATACAATATTGTGGTAAGGGGGAATGGGTGTGCGAAAGTACAAATTTTTCTTGACAAACAAAAGGGCTTGTGCTAAAATGATATAGCCGCATATTGTGGGCTTTGTAAGCTGCGCTTTCGCGCACGCCTACCGTAGCGAGACTGGAATTTGGCAGGTGTAATAAAAATGTATGCAATTATCGAAACAGGCGGAAAGCAGTACCGTGTTCAGACCGGCGACGTAATTTATGTTGAAAAGCTTAACGCCGAGGCTGATGAGGAAATCACCTTTGATAAGGTTGTTGCCGTTTGCAACAAGACCTTAAAGGTAGGTAAGCCTTATGTAAAGGACGCTTTCGTTAAGGGTACCGTTCTGAAAAACGGCAAGGGTAAGAAAATAACCGTATTTACTTACAAGCCGAAGAAGAGCAGCTCCCGCAAGATGGGTCACAGACAGCCCTACACTAAGGTACAGATCGGCGAAATAGGCTGATTATGACTAAGGTTAGGTTTTTTGCCGATGAAAAAGGGCTTTACGGCTTTGAAATAAAGGGTCACAGCTCGAAAAACTGTGATGATGAGCTCGGCAAAATTGTTTGCGCGGCGGTTTCCTCCGCGGCGTATATGGCGGCTAATACAGTAACCGAAATAATAGGCGATAAAGCGGCGGCTGACGTATCGGACGGCGCTATGCGCTTTGAGGTTACAACCCCCTGCGATAAAACCCGTGCGGTTTTAGAGGGGCTGCGGCTGCATTTAGGCGAGCTGTCGGCAGAGTACGGCAGCAATATCGTAATTATCGGAGGTGCATATTGATGTTAAAGATAAATATACAGTTATTCGCTCATAAAAAAGGTATGGGTTCTACCAAGAACGGCCGTGACAGTGAGTCAAAGCGTCTCGGCGTTAAGCGCGCGGACGGGCAGTTCGTTTTGGCGGGCAACATTCTCGTTCGTCAGAGAGGAACTCACATTCACGCCGGCAACAACGTAGGCCGCGGGTCGGATGACACTCTGTTCGCTTTGGTGGACGGCAAGGTTAAGTTCGAGCGCGTAGGCAGAGACCGCAAGCAGGTCAGCATTTACGCTGTTGAGCAGTAAGAAAAAGCAAATCCGGGCGGCGGCTGCTACCCGGATTTATTTTTTAGAAAGGAAAGAAGATTTATGAAGGTTTGTCATGTTTGCAAAGCCGAGTGCAATGACGCAGCGGAGCTTTGCCCGGTTTGCGGCGCCGACCTTACGGCTGAAATTACCGAAGAAGAGGAAAAAGAGGAGAAAGTAATTAACAACCCGGTGCTTCTGGCAACGCTTGACGATGTTGTGTCGGCTGAGATACTCAAAGACCTGCTTACAGAGGCGGGTATTCTTTACAGCAGCGATTCGGAAGACGACGGCACAATGAAAGTGACCTTCGGCGGTTCGTTTGTGGCGGATGATATTTATGTTGATGAGCAGGATTTTGACGCGGCAAACGCGATTTATGAGGAATTTTTAAATTCCGAGCCGCAGTTTGACGAGGAATTTTTTGAGGACGCGGAGAACGAAAACGAATGAGCTTTTTTAAGTGGGGAAGAAAAAAGGAGACCGAGCCGGACGAAAACGAGCCGGTTTTGGCGGCAGTAATTAAAAATCCCGTAACCTCGGAAATATTTCAGGACATACTAAAAGAGAACGGCATACCGTTTATATGCCGTCAGGACGGCGCAGGCGGCTCTGTCAAGCTGCTTTTGGGCGCGGGTGTTGTGCCTGATAATATTTATGTTGCGGCGAAAAATTACGAAACGGCAAGAGGACTTTACGAGGCATACCTGCAAACAGAGGTAGAGCCGGAAGAGGAAATAACAGAGTAATATGTTTGTAGATATAGCAAAAATTCATTTAAAAGCGGGCGACGGCGGCGACGGCGCGGTTTCCTTTCACAGGGAAAAGTACGTTGCGGCGGGCGGACCCGACGGCGGCGACGGCGGCAGGGGCGGAAATATTATTTTCAAGGCTGACAGTAATTTATCTACCCTTGCGGACTTCCGCTACAAGCGCAAATATACGGCGCAATCGGGCGAAAAGGGCGGCGGCGGTCGCTGCTCGGGCAAAAAAGCGCCTGACCTTATTATAAACGTGCCGGTTGGCACGCTGGTAAAGGATGCGGAAAGCGGCAGAATAATTGCCGATATATCCGATTCGGAGCCCGTTGTAATAGCCAAGGGCGGCAACGGTGGCTGGGGCAACCAGCATTTTGCCACGCCTACGCGCCAGGTGCCGCGCTTTGCTAAAAAGGGCAACCCGGGCGAGGAGCTTGACGTAACGCTGGAGCTAAAACTCTTGGCGGACGTGGGGCTTATAGGCTTTCCGAATGTGGGTAAATCCACACTTATTTCGGTGGTAAGCGAGGCAAAGCCGAAAATTGCGAATTACCACTTTACAACCCTTACCCCCGTTTTGGGAGTTGTGCGTATGGGCGAGGGCAGCTCGTTTGTTATGGCGGATATTCCCGGGCTTATTGAGGGCGCGGGTGAGGGCGTGGGCTTAGGCCACGAATTTTTGCGCCATGTTGAGCGCTGCCGTCTGCTTTTGCACGTTATTGACGTATCGGGCAGCGAGGGCAGAGACCCGATTGACGATTTTAATAAAATAAACCGCGAGCTTGCCGTTTTCAGCAGCGAGCTTGAAACCCGCCCGCAGATAATTGTGGGCAACAAGTGCGATTTGACCGAAGATGATGAGGTTCGCCGCATATCGGATTACTTTACTGAAAAGGGGTATAAGTTCTTCCCCGTAATGGCGGCTATCGCCGAGGGTACGGATGAGCTTATAAACTATGTTGCGGCTGAGCTTGCAAAGCTGCCTCCGATAAAGAAATACGAAGCCGAGCCGAAGCCGCTTGAAGACCTTACGGTCAAGAAAAAGCGCGACTTTACAATACGCGTTTGCGACGGGGTCTACTTTGTTGAAAACTGCGAGTGGATAATGGAAATTATGAACACTATCGACCCCGAGGACTATGAGTCGCTGCAATATTTTGAGCGGGTTTTGCGCTCAAGCGGAATTATTACAGCCCTTGAAAACGCGGGAATAAAGCATGGCGACACCGTAAGCGTTTACGATATTGAGTTTGAGTTTGTGATGTGATGAAAACGGAAAATCCCAATCTTTTAAGCCCCTCCGTGCTCGCTTTTGTGGGCGACGCGGTGTACGGGCTGTATGTTAGAACCGCCTTGGCGGCGGTAAACCGCCCGTCGGGCGAGTTACATAGGCTCTCGGTTACAATGGTGAATGCCGCCGCGCAGGCAAAGGCGTATTCGGTTATTGAGCCGGAGCTTTCCGAAAAGGAAATATCCGTTTTCAAGCGCGGCAGGAATTTCCATACATCTTCTACGCCCAAAAACGCCTCGAACGGTGATTATCATATCGCCACGGGGCTGGAGTGTCTTTTCGGGTGGCTTTACCTTTCGGGGAATACCGCCCGTGCGGATGAGCTTTTTGAAAAAATATATCATGCATAACACAGCGCGTATATCCGGTAACGGATATACGCGCTGTGTTATTTTCAACCCGTGACAAATGTTTTTTGTACGATGCTTTTTAATCAAAATTCAGTTTTCTGATTTCCTCGGGCTCTACATTTCTTAAATTTATATTCTTCTTAACCGCAATAGCTGCCGCCGCGCCGCACGCTTCGCCTATTCCAACACATATAGGCATTGCCCTGAAGCTGGAGTGTGCCATATGTGTTCCCGAAATATTTCTGCCGGTGAGCAAGAGACCGTCGGTTTTTACGGGCACCATACAGCCGTAGGGAATAGTATATCCGCTTTGCTGCTTAAAGTACTTTTGCACGCCTGTTTCATCAAGCCCGGAACCCGAAATATTATGAATATCAAAATTAAACCACGCCCCGCGCACAACCCGGTCTTCAAATTGCCTAGCATCAATTATATCCTTTTCGGTAAGCTGCCTTAAACCCACAAAATGCCGTGTTTCACGAATACCTATAAGCGAGGCTGCGCTTATAATATAGCAGTTTTCATAGCCCGGAACATATTCCCTTAAAAATTCGGTAATCGGCTCCATTTGCGAGCGGCATACAATTTCCGCGCGGGTGAGATCCTCTGCCTTTGTGCCGTCTATCTCGGTGCAGTTTGTCATATTGCAGGTGACTATACCCGGAATGGTTGAGGCATACAGCAGCACATGACCTGCCGGATACGGCAGCAGTTTTTTTGCAAGCGCCTGCAGCTCGCCCTTATCGGTTTCAACCGTTGTTTCAAACGAGGGCGGGAATACCGCACGTGACATATCCACTCCGCCCACCTTGAACATAAGTGTAGCGGGCTGCATTTTTCCGTCGCTTTCGCGACCCTTGAAATATTCCGCACCCGCGCGGCAGGCTAAATCGCCGTCGCCTGTTGCATCTATTAAAACATCTGCAAGGTATGCCTGCCTTCCGCTTTTATTTTCGGTAATAACCCCGCAAACGCGGTCGCCGTTTTTAATAACATCGCAAACAAGGGTGTAAAGCAGAATATCAACTCCGGCAGCCTGCAGCATTTCAAGATATGTATTTTTTAAAAGCTCCGGGTCTATTCTGACCTTATCATCGCATTTGAAAAAGTCCTGCTTGTGAGAGCGTTCTAAAATTTCACTGTAAAGCCGGCTTTCAACCCTGCCGGTAAAGTGGCTCATAAGTCCGCTTGTGGATATGCCGCCCACACTCGACTGCGCTTCAATAATCAGCGTTTTTGCCCCGTTTCTTGCTGCGGTAACGGCAGCCGCAAAGCCCGACGGACCGGACCCCGCAACTATTACATCATATTTACCGGCTATTTCGGTATGCTTTTCTGCCTCGGTTATAAAGCTTTCTTTCATTTAAAACACCTCAAAACCGAAAATATTAAATGTTTCCGCTCCGTAAGTCTCAAGAGGTAAAAGCTTAACGCTTAGAACCTCTCCCTTAATATCGAGTTTTAAAAATCGTGTATGGATATTACGGAACGGGTGTGTCTCGGTATGTCCGTCCTTATTGGTGAGAATAATATCAAAATCCTTTATAAGGGTTTTCGGAAGTTTAAAGCGTTCCTCTTTAAGCCTTATACAACAGGGCATATTCTGGTAGTCACGGTTTAGGTCGCTGTCAAAAACAATTCTTACCCCCGAAAGCTTAAACGGTCTATCACTTCTGTATTCAAGGTAATCGCCCTTTTCACCAATCCACCGGTTCTCGTCTCCGCGTTCCTTACCGTTTATTACAATATCATTGTTGCATTTTAAATCCAAAGAAAGTTCGGAAACACTTCGATTTTTTCCCGGAAGCCAACAGTCGTCCGCCATAAGGCTGTCCTGAAGTCTTTCAATATCTATATTATCGGTGTTTTCGCCGTACTGTACCATTTGAGCAACAGCCGTTCCCACTGCCTGCCCCAACAGCGCACAGGTAGCCATAACGCGCGAGGAGGAAAGCGCGGCATGGGTAACGCTTATGTTTCTGCCCGCAAACAAAAGATTTTCGATATTTTCGGAGCATAATGCCCTGAACGGTATTCCCCAGGGCGATGGCGCCGGATGAAACACGGTCGGGTAGGATGTTTTATGATTTATACCCGCCGGGGAATGATCGTCCATCGACCAACCGGCATAAGCGATAATATCATCAAAATTTCCGCCTGCCTCAACATCGTTTTGAGTTACTGTATATTTTCCGACATACCGCCTGCTTTCACGTTTTCCCGGCAAAATTCCGACCCATTCAAGCTCATAATTTTCGGCACCGTGGTCACCGTGATTTTTAATATGATCCCAAACGCCGTATGCAATCTTTAAAAGCTCATCGCGGCATTTATCGGTATCGTGTATGCAGTCGCCTTCGCCGCCCGTTTCTATCCACCAAAAGTTTGAGGACAGATCGTGTTCACGGAACGGGATATCATCATCGGTACAGTATTTATATGCCCATTCCGGGGGAGTGAATTTCTGCGGTTTGTCGGTCTCGCGTACCTGAAACAGACAACTCATTCCCATTGTTTTTTTGTCAGCGGTTTTCGGCTCTATACTCTCTCCGAACTCGGACTCCGCCTCCCTGCCGTAGCGAAAATGTGCGCCGGTAAGTGTTGATAAAATGCTGTCACCCGAACAATCGGCAAAATAACGTGCTTTAATTGTATGCACGGTTTCACACGGCGATTGCCACGCTGTAATGCTGATTATTTTTCCGTTTTCCGTATTTGCGTCAAGGCAGCTTGTGTTAAGCAATAAAGTAAGATTGTCCTGTCGCGCTGTTTTATCAAACAATACCATATCCCATAACGAATAGCTTAACTGTGGATTCTGAAAAAAGTTTTCAAGCATTATTTCTTCAATAATCCCGGTTTCTCTATTATCTTTCCCGTGCGCTCCGCAAATCCACATTCTTATTTCGCTTGATGCGTTTCCGCCCAAAACTCCTCTGTCCTGAACCAGCACAACCTTTATTCCGTGCCTTGCTGCTGAAATTGCGGTGCAAATTCCCGCCATTCCCCCGCCGATAACACATAAATCGGTAATATGTTCGATGTTTTTCATATTTACCCTCCACTTTGTTATAACAAAATCTTGACTCATTCTGTTATTTCTATTATAATAAATAAAAAGAAAAAAACATTCGAATTTGAATCGGTTTTTTACAAAATCGTGCAAAAGGTGATAAATATAGAGGTAATTATTCAAGACATAACACGCTATATTGATTTTCTGATTGAAACAAATAAATTTTCAGTCACTTTGCATGGCTCGTTTACCGCAATACCCGGGCTTATCCGTTATAATTTTCACCTTAATCCTTACTGCCGTTTTGTGAAAACAGTAACCGGGAATTGGGATATTTGTGTTGATAAGCAGAGTAAGGTTTTCAAAAAATGTGAAGCGGGTGATTTTTTCGGAGTATGTCACGCAGGAGTAGGCGAATATGTTTATCCGGTGACAGTCAACGAAAAAAATGTCGGTTTTATCTCGGTCGGCGGTTTCAAAGGTAAGGACGAAAGCGAGGCGCAGGGTAAGGCAAAGCATTTTGCTCGTAAAAATCATATTGATTGGCAGAAAATATCCAATTTGCGAAACGAATTTCTTAACGCCGATATTCCGGATAAAGAAAAAATCGATACGGTTATACATCCTCTTATGCTTATGCTTGAGACTTATTTGCAAAAATATGAGGAATTCTCCGGAAAGGAAGAAAAAGACGATATTTACACCAGTCTTTTAAGTTACATTACCATAAATCATAACACGCGAATCACAATGAAGGATTTGAGTAAAAAATTCAATTGCAGCGTTTCAACGCTCAGTCATATTTTTAAAAAACGCTCGGGGGTAAGCATAAGCGAGTATATTGAAAATCTGCGACTTGACGAGGCAAGGTGGCTTTTAAAGCAAACTTCATATACGGTCACTGAAATATCGGATAGCT
Organism: uncultured Oscillospiraceae bacterium; assembly: GCA_900549755.1. Lineage (GTDB taxonomy): Bacteria > Bacillota > Clostridia > Oscillospirales > Acutalibacteraceae > UBA737. Next base: position 627 of record URPQ01000051.1, on the reverse strand, counting down.
TGGGGTTTTGCAATCCCGCTTATTTTTCCAACGTTTTCAAAAAGAAATTCGGAGTATCGCCCAGACGGTACAATGCTATGTTTTCTTGACATATTTTTCAATTGAATATATACTTATATTTCAGGGCGGATGAGTTTTTTGAAGAAAAAATCAAGATACAATACTGCGCGCAGGTTTCTTATTTTCTGGATGCTGTTTATAGGTATAGGCGCAGTTTCAGGCTCTGTTATGATGTTAGCAGACTCAAGCGGAAAAATTATGGAAATGGACGATATATTAAAGATTCGGCATACATCCTTAAAAAGTATACGCTGCCGAAAGGGTGTATTTAAGGAAATTAAAGGGGAATAAGCATTGCTTAAAATTGAGCATTTAACCAAAAGTTACGGCGAAAAAAAGGCGGTAAACGACCTGAGCTTTAAGGTGAAGGAGGGCGAATTTTTCGCGTTTTTGGGAGTAAACGGCGCGGGAAAATCCACCACAATCAACATTATATGCGGTCAGCTTTCAAAGGATAGCGGCAGGGTGGAAATCTGCGGGACTGATATTGATAAGGACCCCGACCGCATAAAGCGCAGTCTCGGCGTTGTTTTTCAAAGCTCAGTGCTGGATAAGGACCTTTCGGTA
>URPQ01000050.1 GCA_900549755.1 uncultured Oscillospiraceae bacterium | reverse complement strand
GCTACTATACCGAGCGCGAGTTTTACATTAACGACGCAGGCAACCAGATAAATAAATTCGGGCTGTCGCTTGATTTGCGCTATCGGCAGTTGTTTGAAGAGGGCGTTGAAATGCCCGAGGACTCATACCACGGCGAGGATATAATAAACCACGCAAAGGCGTTTGCCGAAATACACGGCGACAGCTTTATGAAAAAATCGGAAGAAGAGCGCCGCAAGGCACTGGTTGATTTCGCGCTGCCTAAGAATATTCAGGGGCTTAAAGACGACCTTGCGAAATACCGTATACATTATAATACATGGTTTAAAGAGAGCAGTCTGCACGCAAACGGTGAGACCGCGCGCATTATAGAGCTGCTTAAAAACAGCGGTCACACCTATATGTCAGAGGATGCACTGTGGTTTAAGGCTACCGATTTCGGCTGCGATAAGGACTTTGTGCTGGTGCGCGCAAACGGCGTGCCGACCTATGTTGTGCCTGATATTGCCTACCACTATAACAAGCTTGAAATAAGAAAATTCGACCGTGCTATTGATATTTTGGGCGCAGACCACCACGGCTATGTGCCGCGCCTTAAAGCCGCGCTTACCGCCCTTGGGGTGGACGCGTCCCGCCTTGACGCGGTACTTATGCAGATGGTGCGCTTAGTGCGCGACGGCGAGGTTATAAAGGCTTCAAAGCGCTCGGGCAAGGCTATAACCCTTGTAACGCTGCTTGACGAAGTGCCGATTGACGCGGCGCGATTCTTCTTTAACCTGCGCGAGCCGAACAGTCACTTTGATTTTGATTTGGATTTAGCGGTAAACGAGTCAAACTCAAACCCCGTTTACTATGTGCAGTACGCCTACGCGCGCATTTGCAGCATTTTCCGCAATTTGGCGGCAGAGGGCATAACCCGCCGCGAGTGCACCGCCGAGGAACTCAAAGCGCTTAACACCCCCGAGGAACGCGAGCTTACCCTCCATATAGCGGCACTGACGGATGAAATTATAATGTCGGCTAAGACCTACGACCCTGCAAGAATTACGCACTACGTTATGGAGCTTGCTACCAAATTCCATAAGTTCTACGCCGCCTGCCGCGTTAAGGGAATTGAAGAGCCGCTTATGCAGGCAAGGCTGACCCTCTGCGCGGATACAGCCACGGTTATTAAAAATGTTCTCACGCTTATGAAAATAAGCGCTCCCGAGAAAATGTAAAGAAAGGCGCTTTCAAAATGAATATGACCGAAAAAAACCTTACAATGATAATGGACCTTTACGAGCTGACCATGGCGAACGGTATTTTTACAAGCGATATGCGCGATACCGTGACGTATTTTGATATGTTTTTCCGCCGTGTGCCCGATGACGGCGGCTACGCCATTATGGCGGGGCTTGAGCAGCTTATAGAGTATATGAACAATTTAAGATTTGAAGAGGACGATATTGAGTACCTTAAAAATCTGCATTTGTTCTCGGATGAGTTTATTGATTATTTGAAAAACTTTAAATTCACCTGCGATGTCTGGGCGGTGCCCGAGGGCACGGTCATTTTCCCGCATGAGCCTATTGTTACCGTAAGGGGACCCGCAATGCAGGCGCTGATGTTAGAAACTATGCTGCTGCTTACAATAAACCACCAGTCGCTTATAGCTACTAAGGCTAACCGCATAGTAAGGGCGGCAAACGGCAGACCTGTTATGGAGTTCGGCGCGCGCAGGGCGCACGGCTACGGCGCGGCTTATTACGGCGCGCGTGCGGCTATAATAGGCGGCTGCGCGGGTACATCCTGCTTACTTACCGCGAAGGATTTCGGCGTGGCGGCATCGGGCACTATGGCGCACAGCTGGGTACAGCTTTTTGACGATGAGTACACCGCCTTTAAAACCTACGCCGAGAAATACCCTGACAGCTGCATGCTGTTGGTAGATACCTACAATGTGCTGAAATCGGGCATACCGAACGCTATAAAGGTTTTCGACGATGTTTTAAAGCCGCTCGGCAAGCGCCCGCTGGGAATAAGAATAGACAGCGGCGATATAACCTACATTACCAAAAAGGCGCGCAAAATGCTTGACGACGCGGGTTACAGCGACTGCAAAATATGTATTTCCAACTCGCTTGACGAGTATTTAATACGCGATATGATATTCCAGGGCGCGCAGGTTGACAGCTACGGCGTCGGCGAGCGCCTTATAACCGCTTCGAGCGAGGCGGTCTTCGGCGGCGTTTACAAGCTGGCGGCGGTTGAGAAAAAGGGCGAGATAATTCCGAAAATAAAAATAAGCGAAAACGCGGCGAAAATAACCCTGCCGGGCGTAAAAATTCCGTGGAGACTGTACGACCGCGAGAGCGGCAAGGCGATAGCCGACGTTATAGCGCTTAATACCGAAAAAATAGATCAGAGCGAGCCTTACGAGATATTCGACCCCGACCACACCTGGAAACGCAAGGTAGTGACCGACTTTATTGCAAAGAAACTACAAGTAAAGATTTTTGAAAACGGCAAGCAGGTTTATGTATCGCCGTCTGTCAAGGAAATAGCGAAATACCGTGCCGAGCAGGTCGATTCTTTGTGGGATGAGGTAAAGCGCTTTGAAAATCCGCATACATATTATGTGGATTTATCGGAGGAGCTTTGGGATTTACGCCACGAGCTTTTAAATCAGCTTTCATAATGTGTAAAGTTAAGGAGTAAAATTAAATGAAAAAGATATTCTCGTTTTTACTTGTGCTGACCGTTGTTTTCTCTTTTTCCGCCTGCGGGAAGAAAAAGGACAAAGCAGCCGAAAACAAGGTTGACCTTGAATATTACGCGGGGCTGGGTCAAATGCCCGAGTGCGATTATAAGCTGGGCGCGGATCCCGATGAAATGGTAGAAAAGCTGACCGCCGCGGAATCATCGGCAGAGGCGGTGGGTGACGAATACCCCTTTGCCGTGACCGAGGGCGAGAAGACCGTGCGGATAGATAACGGCGACTTTGTTTATTACTATGAAAAGGCAAAAAAGGATAAGGGTATATCCTACATTATAGCAACAAATAAGGGCTACGGCTTTGAGGGCGGCGCCTCTATACTTGAAATTAAAAACGCGCTGCCCGAGCTTGAATATACCGAGGAGGATGTAAACGATTCAAATTCTTTCTTCCTTATGGGCGCAATAGACGGCTCGGTGCTTAAATACACCTTTAAAAACCGTGTTATCAGTTTCTTTTTCAGCGAAAACGAGCTTACCGCCGTTACCCTTTACGATACCGATAATTGGACCGAATAATTCAAACGGGAGTTTATATGTCATTAACTGTTGAAGAAAACACAATACTAATGCCTGTTATAGCGCTTAGGGGACTGGTAATTTTCCCCGAAATGCTTATATCATTTGACGTGGGCAGGCAGAAATCCGCCGCGGCGCTTAAATACGCAATGGAGCACGACAGGCTTATTTTTGCCGTGGCGCAAAAAGAAATTCATGTTGACGACCCTGCCGATAACGATGTTTACGAGGTTGGGTGCGTTTTACGGGTGCGCCAGTTTTTAAAGCAGCCTGACGGCACGGTTAAGGTGTTTGTTGAGGGACTTTACAGGGCGGAGCATACAGGGCTTAAGCAAACGGAAGGTATTTTAACGTCTGAAATTATTAAAATTGAGGACAAACCGATTAAAAACCGACCGATTTATATTGAAACGCTATTAAGGCGCGTTAAAACACAGTTTGAAAAATACACCGAGGTTTACACAAACGTTGCGGGCGATATGGCAATGCATATTGCCGAAAGCACCGATATAGGCAAATTGGCTGACTATATAGCCTCAAACGTGCCCGCGCCTTATGACGATAAGCAGTATATTTTAGAGCAGGCAGACCCGGTGCGCCGTGCGAAGATTCTTATTGAAATGCTTGATAAGGAGCGGGAAATAGGCGAAATTGACCGCCGCATAAACGAAAAAACCAAAGCGGCTATTGATGAGAACCAGAAGGACTACTACCTGCGCGAACAGATAAAAATTATAAGCAGCGAGCTTTACGGCGACGAAACGGCGGACGAGCTTGATGAATACCGCGAGAAAATATTCCGCCTGAAAGCGGATGACAGCGTAAAGGACGCGCTGTTCACCCAGGTGAATAAGCTTGCAAAAATGCCTGCAGGCGCGCACGAGGCTACCGTTGTGAGGGGGTATCTTGATACCTGCCTTGAGCTGCCGTGGAATAAGGAAACGGCTGCGCGAGCAGATTTAAAGCGCGCCGAGAAAATACTCGACCGTGATATTTACGGTATGAAAAAGGTTAAGGAACGCATACTTGAAATGCTTTCCGTTTATAAATTGGCGCCCGATATAAAAGGGCAGATAATCTGCCTTGTGGGTCCGCCCGGAGTGGGTAAGACCTCAATAGGCAAGACCATTGCCGAATGTATGGGCAGAAAATTTGCGCGCATTTCTTTGGGCGGCGTGCATGACGAGGCGGAAATTCGCGGTCACCGCAAGACCTACATAGGCGCAATGCCGGGTAAAATAATAAACGCGGTTAAAACCGCAGGGAGCGGAAACCCGCTTATACTGCTTGACGAGGTGGATAAGCTGGGCGGCGATTACAGGGGCGACCCGTCCTCTGCGCTGCTGGAGGTTTTAGACCCCAAGCAGAACGGCACCTTTGTAGACCACTTTATTGAAATACCTTACGATTTAAGCCGCGCCGTTTTCATAGCCACGGCGAACACTGCCGAGACTATTCCCGCACCGCTGCTTGACCGTATGGAGGTAATTGAGCTTGCGGGATATACGCGCGAGGAAAAGTTCAATATTGCAAAGCGCCACCTTGTGCCTAAGGAGACCGCGCGGCACGGGCTTACGGCGAAAACCGTTAAAATAACCGACGGCGCCATATACTCACTTATTGATTTTTACACCCGCGAGGCGGGCGTGCGGCGGCTTGAACGCAATATAGCCGCGCTTTGCAGAAAGTCCGCAAAGCTTATTGCGGGCGGCGAGCAGGGCAAAGTGACCGTAGATGAGAAAACCGTGCGCGAAATGCTGGGCAGGCGCCGCTATAAACCCGAGGTTATTTTGGAAAATGACGAAGTAGGCATTATAAACGGGCTTGCGTGGACATCTGTCGGCGGGGAGATAATGCAGCTTGAAATTTCCTCAATGGCGGGAACGGGTAAGCTGGAATTAACAGGCTCTTTGGGCGACGTTATGAAGGAGTCAGCCGCAGCGGCGGTAAGCTATGTGCGCGCAAACGCGGTAAGGCTCGGCATTGACCCCGAGTTTTACAAAAAGCTGGATATTCATATTCACGCTACCGAGGCGGCAGTACCGAAGGACGGACCGTCAGCCGGCGTTACAATGACGGTGGGGCTGGTTTCCGAGCTTACCAAAACGCCCGTAAGGCGTGATGTTGCAATGACGGGCGAGGTGACTATTCGCGGCAGGGTGCTGCCCATAGGCGGGCTTAAGGAAAAGTCTATGGCGGCGTATACAGGCGGGGTGAAAACCGTTTTCATACCCAAAGAGAACATTCCCGATTTAGAGGATGTGGATGAAACGGTGAAAGCAAACGTAGAGTTTGTGCCTGTATCGTATGTTGACGAAATAATTAACCGTGCGCTTGTAAAAAAGCCCGCAAAAAACGAAATGCCCGCGGTTTACAGCACAGCAGAACAGACTGCCGCAGTAATAAGCCAGTAATGGGCGTGGCGATTTTCGCCACGCTTTGGACGGGAATGCCGCTCGCAAAAATCAGAGATTTTTGACTGCGCTCTATCCCCGTGGGTACTCACCCCAGTGCCCTTGAAAAATAGCTTTTTAAGCTATTTTTCGCTTACAAGGTGTTTTTCCGCCGCACCTGTCAGCGGAAAAACGTAAAACGCGGCGTACCGCCGCAAAGAAATTATATTTTCAGTTTATCAATAAGCTAAGAATTATTAAAGGGTTTTGATATATGAATTATAACAACGCGGTTTTTGAAAAGGCGTTTGCAACAGCAGGGCAATTAGAAAGCTCAGATTTACCCGAGATATGCTTTTGCGGGCGGTCAAACGTGGGTAAATCCTCACTTATAAACGCGGTGCTCGGCAGAAAGTCCATTGCGCGCGTGAGCTCAAAGCCGGGCAAGACCGTAACGGTGAATTTTTACCGTGTAGACGGTATGCGGCTGGTTGATCTGCCGGGTTACGGTTATGCCAAGGTGCCGTTTTCCGAACGTGACCGCTGGTCGGAGCTTATGGAGGGCTACTTTAATTCGGGGCGCGATATAAAAATGGCGTTTCAGCTTATAGATATGCGCCATAAGCCTACCGATTTTGATATGACAATGCTGCATTTTCTTTCCGAAATGCAGATTCCCTACACTGTTGTCCTTACAAAATCGGATAAGCTCAATAAAGCGCAGACCGCCGAAAGGCTCTCGCTTATACACGGCGAACTGGGTGAATATGCACAAAATGTCGAAATAATTCCTTTTTCGTCGCAAAAAAGGGAAGACGCGGAGAAATTACGCTCGGTAATAGAGAGTTGCCTGTGATTTTCTGTTGACAATTTAAAATGTGAGTGATATAATTTTTATGTTAAAGGCAATGATGGAGAGAAGTAGTGCCGTTAAAGCATACAAAGAGAGCCGGCGGGGCTGGGATGTCGGCAATGCCGCGGTATGAATAACACTCCGGAGCCGCAAGCCGAAAGCATCAGTCAAGTAGGTGCGCCGCGCCGACGCGTTAAATCGGATTAAAAGCGACCATACAGACAAAGCAATCAAGGTAAAACAGTTCCTGAAACGGAATATTTTTCCGTTTTGTTTGTCTCATCACTTGAAATACTTCAGTATTCCTGCGTTCTTCGCCTTCCAAAACAAAAAAATCTTCTCGTTTCAGGTCGAAGATTTTCAGCAAACAGCGTTTTTTAGCGGCGCGGCGCACGACCGAAGAATACTGCCGTATTGTGAGCGGAGGGCAACAAAGCCGACAAGAACGCTGTTTAGCCGAAAAAACTGTTGTCCTTGATTGTTTTGTCTGATCGGTAAATTAGGTGGCACCGCGGATAGCGTCTATTCGTCCTGATAATATTAGGATGAATAGACGCTATTTTCAGTTAAAAGGGGACGAAAAAATGAAACATACTGACATTTCAGAAATTTTTAAAAACAGCAGTCTGCTTGAAACGCAGGTTACAGTATGCGGCTGGGTGCGAACCTCGCGCGATTCTAAGAGTATGGCGTTTATAGAGCTTAACGACGGCACAACGCTGAAACATTTACAGATAGTTATAAACAAAGCCGGTTTTGATGATATTTCGGATTATATGAAGCTCGGAACGGCGCTTAAGGTAACGGGTAAAGCGGTAAAATCCGCAGTTGCGGCGGATTCGGTGGAGATAAACGCCGAAAGCATTGCCGTTTTGGGCGAGTGCCCGCCCGATTACCCGCTGCAAAAAAAGCGCCACACGCTTGAATATCTTCGTACAATACCGCACCTGCGCGTGAGAACTAACACATTCAACGCCGTTTTCAGGGTGCGTTCGGTGGTTTCCGCCTGTATTCACGAGTTTTTCCAGAGCCGTGGCTTTGTGTATGTGCATACCCCGCTTATCACCGCGAGTGACTGCGAGGGCGCGGGCGAAATGTTCAAGGTTACCACTATAGGCTACAGCAACGATTATAAATCGGAAGAGGAATACTATGCCGACGATTTCTTCGGCAGGCGCGCGTCTTTGAGCGTTTCGGGTCAGTTAGAGGGCGAGGTTGCCGCAATGGCGCTCGGTAAAATTTACACCTTTGGTCCGTCCTTCCGCGCCGAAAAGAGCAACACCCCGCGCCATGTGGCTGAGTTCTGGCACGTTGAGCCGGAGGTTGCCTTTGCAGAGCTGCCCGATATTATAGAAATTGCCGAGGCGCTTATAAAGCACATAATTAAAACCGTGCTTGAAAAATGCCCCGAGGAGCTTAAATTCTTCGATAAGCATTTTGAAAACGGGCTTGTTGAAAAGCTCACCGCCGTGGCAAACCACGATTTCGCGATTATGACCTACACCGAGGCTATAGAAAAGCTTAAGGCGTCGGGCAAGGAATTTAAGTACCCCGTGGAGTGGGGCTTAGACCTTATGACCGAGCACGAGCGCTATATTTCCGAAGAAGTTTGCAAAAAGCCGGTATTTTTAACCGATTACCCCAAGGATATTAAATCTTTCTATATGAAGCAAAACCCCGACGGCAAAACCGTTGCCGCCACCGACCTTTTGGTTCCGGGCGTGGGCGAAATTATCGGGTGCAGCGAGAGAGAGGCCGACCTTGATAAGCTGCTTGCCGCTATGAAGGAGCGCAATATGTCCCTTGACGATTACGAGCATTATATAGCCCTGCGCCGTTTCGGCTCTGTTCCGCACAGCGGCTTCGGGCTTGGGCTTGAGCGCATTATTATGTACGTTACGGGCGTTCAGAACATTCGTGACGTTATTCTTTACCCGCGCACTGTCGGCAGCATTTCGTAATTAAAGGGGGATAAATGTATGGAAAAATATGTTTCTAAGCTCAGTGAGTTTGATACGCAGAACGCAATAGCGCTTGTTAAGGAAAAGTTTTCTTCGGAGCTTTGCGCCTCGCTTGATTTATCCCGCGTTTCGGCGCCGCTTTTCGTAAAGCGCGGCAGCGGAATAAACGACGATTTAAACGGCATTGAGCGCCCCGTTGATTTTGATATTAAGGAAACGGGCGAGATAGCCGAGGTTGTTCACAGCCTTGCTAAGTGGAAGCGTATGGCGCTTATGCGCTACGGCTTTCCGATACATACGGGGCTTTACACCGATATGAACGCCATTCGCCGCGATGAAATATGCGATAATATTCATTCGATATACGTTGACCAGTGGGATTGGGAAAAGGTTATAACCGCGGAGGACAGAAACGAGGAATATTTAAAGGCGACAGTCAGGAGTATTTACGGCGCGATATTGCGCACGGCGGCGGCAGTTAGGGAAAAATACCCGGCGCTTGATACAAAGCTGCCCGATTTTATAAGCTTTGTATCAACCTACGAGCTTGAAGCAAAATACCCCGATATGACACCTAAGGAGCGCGAAAACGCCGCCGCAAAGGAATACGGCGCGGTTTTCGTTATGAAAATAGGCGGCAGGCTTAAAAACGGCGAAAAGCACGACGGCAGAGCGCCCGATTATGACGACTGGAGCTTAAACGGCGATATTATAGTTTACAATCCCATGCTTGACAGCGCGTTTGAAATTTCCTCAATGGGCATACGCGTCGATAGGGAAAGCCTGGTTTCTCAGCTGAAAGCCGAAAACGCCGAAGACAGGCTGAAATACGAGTTCCACACGCTTTTAATGAACGGCTCGCTGCCGCTTACAATAGGCGGCGGTATAGGGCAATCGCGGCTTTGTATGTACCTTTTGCAAAAGGCGCATATAGGCGAGGTTCAGGTTTCAATCTGGCCCGAAAGAGAAGTTAAAAAATGCAAAGCTGCGGGCATAGCCCTGCTTTAAAATACAAGAGGAGTGAAATTGAATGAAAACAGATACCTGGTTTTTATAACCTCTGTTCTGTTTGACTTTTTTGCGGCTGTAGTTTCTATTTTTATTTCCTTTAAGCTTATAGGAGTTCCCGAAATGCCTAAGGGCGGGAATATATTCGTTTTTTCGCTTTTAATATGGCCTACATTACTGGTGCTTTCGTTTTACATTTTCAAAACCTACAGCGTTTTGTGGCGTTTTTCGCGAATTTCCGACCTTTTAAGAATATTTATCGGAATGGTGGTGGCATTGGGCGCTTTGTTTATCTGCCAGATGGCGGTTTACGGCAGGGCAATTTCCGCCCCGGCAATGCTGCTTACCTTTTTCCTTGCGTTCTTTCTTACTGTGGTTTTCAGGCTGTGTATGAAGGATATTATTCTTTGTGTAAGCAGCCGCGAGGCGGCGGAAAACAACTCTGCCGATAAATTAAAGGGCAATATTATGATAATAGGCGCGGGCTGCGCTGCCTCTATGATTATAAACGAATTGCGGGATAATAAGGTCAACAACTGCAAATTCAAGTGCGCAATAGACGACGACCCCGCAAAGAAAAACACCTATATACTGGGGATCAGGGTATACGGCGACCGAAACAGTATAATAGAGGCTGCCGAGAAATTTCAGATTGATACCATTCTTTTCGCTATTCCGAGCTGCGATAATAAGGAAAAGGTTGAAATACTCAACATTTGCAAGGAAACGGGCTGCGAGCTTAAAATAGTGCCCTCCATTTATCAGATGATGAACAGCGGCGAAAAGGGTATTTCCAAAAAAATACGCAAGGTTCAGATAGAAGACCTTTTGTGAAGAGAGCCCATAAGCCTTGATATTAACCGCATAATTGATTATGTTGCGGGGCGCACTGTTTTGGTAACGGGAGGCGGCGGAACAATAGGCAGCGAGCTTTGCCGGCAGATAGCCGAACACGACCCGAAACGTCTTGTTATTTTCGATATTTACGAAAACAACGCCTATGATATTCAGAATGAATTAAGGCGCAAATACCCCGAGCTTGACCTTGTAACGCTTATAGGCTCGGTGCGGGACAGCAAGCGCCTGGAAAGCGTATTTAAAACCTACCGCCCCGACATTGTGTACCACGCGGCGGCGCATAAGCATGTTCCGCTTATGGAGGACAGCCCCAACGAGGCTATTAAAAACAACGTTTTCGGAACGCTTAAAACCGCGCAGTGCGCCGATAAGTACGGTGCGAAAAAATTCGTGCTTATTTCAACCGATAAGGCGGTAAACCCCACCAATATTATGGGCGCGAGCAAGCGTATGTGCGAAATGATAATTCAATCCTACAACAAGCGCTCCGAAACAGAGTTTGTGGCGGTGCGCTTCGGCAATGTTTTGGGCAGCAACGGCAGCGTAATTCCGCTTTTCAAAAAGCAGATTGAGGCGGGCGGCCCCGTAACCGTTACCGACCCCGATATTATACGCTATTTTATGACTATCCCCGAGGCAGTCACCCTTGTTTTGCAGGCGGGTGCTTCGGCAAAGGGCGGCGAAATATTCGTGCTGGATATGGGCAAACCGGTTAAAATTTTAACCCTTGCAGAAAACCTTATAAGGCTTTCGGGCTTTACACCGCATAAGGATATTAAAATCGAGTTTATAGGTCTGCGCCCGGGCGAAAAGCTGTATGAGGAAATGCTTATGGCGGAAGAGGGGCTTAAGGAGACCGAAAATAAGCTGATACATATAGGTCAGCCGATAGAATTTGACGAGAACGAGTTCTTTACTGCGCTTGATGATCTGCGCAAGGCTATGTATGACGATTCGGTGGATATGCGCGCTATCGTTTCCGATATAGTACCGACGTATCATTATAATAAGACTTAAAAGAAAAAATCCTGTCGAATGGAGCGGTGACGTAAGAAATTTTTGAAGCAAGGAACGGTATAGTCTAACGGCTATGCCGTTCTTTGCTGTTTTACTGTAAAAGACTGGGCTTCTTCCAAAGCCCGTGAAAAGTCAAATGCACCGATAAAGTTATAGACAATGGTAATTTCTCTTGTCCGCGACTTCTTATCTGTATGGGAAACCTCAATGCGGTCAATGAACTCTCGGAGAATGGTTGCGTCAAGCTCCTGCATATCCGTGTACTTCTTGACGGCTGCGACAAAAGCCTTTGCATTGATTTTCTGCTGTTCCTGTTCTTTCAGGTCTTTGCGTAAAACCTCTGCCATAGATTTAAGGTTGCTCTGTTCCAGCTCGTAGTCATGGGACATTTTGATAAACCTTTCATCCGACAGCTTCCCGATTACGTTGTCCTCATACAGACGGGAGATAATGCGGTCAAGCTCTGCAATGCGCGTATCTGCCTTTGTCAGCGTATCGCGTTTCCGGGTGAACTCCGTATCACGATCCCGTGTGCTGATCTCTGCCGCTTCCTGCATGAACTCCGCTTCATGTTCGCTCACATACTGTATTGCCTCACGCAGATTCCGCAGGACGATTTCATTCAGCACAACATTCTTGATGGAATGAGTGGTACACAGGTCTTTGCCTTTGCGGTAGGTGGAGCAGATAAAGTATTTCTGTTCTTCGGTGAAGTTGGTAGCGCGGCATTGATACATCTTGCCGCCGCACTCTGCACAGTAGAGCAGCCCGGAAAACATCCCCATATCGCCCATTTTGGTAGGGCGGCGTCTTGACTTGCGGATATTCTGAACAATGATGAATACGCTTTCCTCAATGATCGGCGGCTGGGTATTTTCAAAAATCACCCATTCTGCCGGATCGTTCCAGAGCTTCTTTTTGCTCTTGTAGGATTGCTTTGTGGTTTTGAAGTTCACCGTATGTCCCAAATAATCCACGCGCTCCAACATCCGGGAAACCGTTTCATTCGTCCATTTGTACGGATCAGAAGATGGCTTGTTCGTACATGGCTGTCCTTTTTCTCTTGCATAGGCCGTCGGGTTTAGTATCTGATGCTGTCTCAGCCATTTTGCAATCTGCGTCGGTCCCAAACCGTCCACACAAAGAGAAAATATCTTTTGCACAATCGCAGCGGCTTCCTCATCAACGATCCATTTCTTTTTGTTCTCCGGGTCTTTAATGTACCCGTAGGGCGGGATCGTTGTCAGATGTTCGCCGGATTTTCCTTTGCTCTGCCACGTTGCGCGGATCTTCTTTGAGGTGTCGCGGGCATACATTTCATTAAAGACATTTCGGATCGCGGTAAACTCGTTTTCACCGCGGGTACTGTCCACACCGTCATTGACGGCAATAAAATGTACGCCGAAGTCCGGGAACAGAACATCCGTGTACATTCCCACTTGCAGATAATCACGTCCGAAACGGCTCATATCTTTTACGATAACGCGCTTGATCTTTCCGGCTTTAATATCTGCAAGCATACGCTGGAAGCCCGGACGGTTGAAGTTTGTCCCGGAATACCCGTCGTCCTCGTCGTAATGACGGTAGGCGGTTATGCCATGATCCCGGCAGTACCTTTCCAAAATCCTTTTTTGATTGGCTATGCTGTTACTCTCGCCATCTGCCTTATCCTCTTGGGAAAGCCTTTCATAAAGAGCGGTAATGCCTTCTTCCTGCTGCTGGGCGCTGCTCTGAACATAGAATTGCAGAACATTGTCCCGAATGACACTGCGAAGCTCATTGCTCAACTCGTTTTGCGGCTGTACGCTCTGATACAGGATTTGTTCTGTCATTTGAGATCACCGCCTTTTTCATCGGCAATCTCATCCGCCAGTTTGTGCAATGCCTCATACAAGCCGAGGACAGCATGAGGAACACTACCGATAAGCAGAGTAACCGAAATCCCATATTTTTCAGCCTTACGGAGAAAGCGCAGAAGATCCCGCTGGTTTCTTGAAATGCGGGATATATCATACGCTACAATCCCGGAAATACTACCACGGGACATTGCTTTACTCAATTCCCGAAAAGCGGGGCGATCAGCAGTTAAGCCGCTGTACCCATTATCCGCATAAAGCAAGTAGTTTCCGTTGGCTCTTTCCGCTGCATCACAAAGAAGCTGGTGCATTTGATTGTCAAGGTGCAAGTCTGTTTGTTTTTGATCCACACGATAATAGTATGCGATCATCTTGTCGGGCTGCTTCATAATTACCTCCTGTTCCGGCAGCCGGACAAACAGGTTAATTATAGTATAGCATAAAACCTGCTCGCCGTCTGCATCCAGGTTGTAAACAATCCTCAATTTTCGGGCTTTTTTACCCGCCTCAGGTCGTTTTGTATCATACGGCGTATCTTTGTCGCGGCATCCTCTTTTACGCCGTCTTTCGTAACGGCGTGTACGATATATGTCATGTCCCCGATTTTGTACTCTCGTACAACGGGGATTTTTTCGTTTTCTGTTTTTGTTTGTTTCAAAGCTATAAATCCCCTTTCATAAAATGGAAAAAAGATCAATGATAAAAAATGGCTTCGTCGGACGGCTGTTAGCAGCAGCCTCACGGGAGTTCCACCCCTGCATGGGTCTCATGCAGCCCTACCCATTGCCTGCGACGCTTTTAACGCTCGGACTGTGGCTGTAAGGGAGTATCATTATGCCTTTTGCGTGTCGTCGCCTGCGGGCTGCTATACCCGCCCTGCGGCGCTGGTGTTTCTCGCTCGTTCCCGATATGGGGAAGTCATGGCGCACCCGCCGCACGGCTCGGCGCAAAAGGAACGTATCCGGTCTGCCTATACTGCGTCGCCGTTATCTTGCGTCGCTTTCTTTATCAAGGAACAATAAGGCTTTGCCAGCCTGTAAAAGCATACCGTTTCCGATATGCTTTTACGGAACGACAAACAGCCCATAACGGGAAGCGTGGAAAGGGGTACACGCTCCCCGCATGGGCTTAAAGAGTTAGCCTACATGAAACGCAAGAGTGCGGGTAATAAGGCGCACTTGCAACCTGTTACGCATTTCTTCGTCCACATAGGAGTAAGTATTGCCCGCGTCGTCTTTCAGCGTTCGGGTACAAAGTTTCGCTATGTAACCTTCGTAATGCTTCAAGATCGCGCACATGGCGTTTGTGTCGCCGTTTGCCGCTGCGGAAATGACAGGGAACGGCAACAGATTTTCAGATTTCCTAACGGTGTTCATCATCTGCTTTTCCCTCCAAATACTGTTTGATCTTCGCAAGCGCGGATTTCCTATGCCGGAAAACCGTCGTGCGTACAACATTCAGCAGTTCGCCAATTTCCGCGTCGCTCATATCCAAGAAGTAGGACAA
>URPQ01000049.1 GCA_900549755.1 uncultured Oscillospiraceae bacterium | reverse complement strand
TTATTCAACTTTTCGTTTGCCGCCGCCAAATTGGCGTTTGCCGAAAAGGTGAGCAGCGCCAAAAAGGCAAAGGTAAAGCCCACGATATAAAACGGCAGGTAATACCGCCCCGCAATTAGGGTTATAACCGCTATAACGGCGCAGCAGCCCGATATTACCCTTATATCCTTTGAGTTGGCACCCGTAAAGAACACGCCGTCATATGCGCGTATGAGTATTCTGCGCAGCATGAAAAGCGCAATGCCCACAAAGGGCGCGCAGGGGTAGCAGGTCACCATAACGGTGGCGGGCAGCGTTTGCGAACGGTGCATGGTTTCAACATACCACGAAATTCCGAACGGCAGAAACACGGTTATAATTATTAAAAGCGCTATTGATACTTCGGTGAGTATGCGGCACAGCTTTATTACCTTGCGTGAGTTTTGCATAATTATTCCTCCTTGCTGCCGTTATCGTCGTTATCGTCGTTATCGCTGTTCCCGAAAAGGTCGGTATCAATGGTAAATCCGCCGCTGAAGCCCTCTTCAATATGCGGTATATCAATATCCGGCGCGGTATCGTCGTCCAAAATGCTCGGCTTTATATCCTCGGGGAAGGTGGAGGCGAGTATGCGCTCGGCTTCTTCGCGATCCTGTGCGCGCCATTTTTCAATAAGGCGGTCGCCCTCGGGGTAGGCATTATCCGACGGGTGCTTTTTGGAGTACAGCTTAAAGAAGAGCAGGTATATAAGCAGAAGTATTGCTGCGGCACCCGTTATTTCAAGCCCCGAAACAAGCTCGGGGGTCTTATACTCAAAGCGTATGCGGCTGCTGCCCGCGCCTACCTTAACCGCCATAAACCCGGCGTTTACCTTTTCAATTTCGGCGGGTTCGCCGTTTACGGTGGCGCTCCAGCCCTTATCATACGGCACAGAGAAGAATACTAAGTTTTCACGGTCTCTTGTTACGTCTGCCGTAAAGCCTGTGTTATCGCGCTTGAAATTATAAGCCGCAGTTTCGCGCAGCTTTTCGCAGTCGTACTCCATAGCGCTGTCGGTCTGCGAGAGGGTAGTGCCTGTCTCGTCACTGCCGAACGGCGGCATTTCAAGCTGATCTATATTTTCAAGAATGTCCTTATACTTTTCTATCTGTTCATCGGTTAAAAGTATGGCTTTGAGCATCATTGCCGCGCGGCTTGATTTTGAGTATTCATCGCAGAAATCATAGCTCATATAATAATCATACGAAAAGCCGTAGGGAATGTAGTTCTTGTTTTCGTAAACGTAGTAGCCGCCGTCGGTTTTTAAATATTCGTAATTCGGCATTTTCGGCTCGTCGTCTTCATCAAGAAAGCTCTTTGCGTCGCTGTCCTTACGGTTTAAAAGGTATTTTACCGAAAGCAGGGGGCGAATTGCCGCCTGGTCGGTATCGGGGCGGCTGCCCACGCTGCGCTCAACGCCTATATAATCGTAAAACTCAAAAATAGAGGCGGGCACTACCGAGTGAAAGGCGTTAATACCGGGGTAGCCTAAATACATTGAGGTGTTGTCAACCCCGTCGTATACGTCTATGCGGTAGTTATCGCTCTTTTCAAGGTCAACCTTGCCCTCAATCAGCTTATCAATCATAACCTCTTTAATTTCATAGGAATGCGAGCGCCCGCAGGCGATAAATATATTGCCGTAAACTACGGTTATAATGCAAACGCAGGCGGTGGCGCCCCTGTAAAACGCCTGACGGTCGGTTTTAAGCACATTAAGCAGCATACCCAGTATTATAAGGCTCAAAACAGCAACGGCGCAGGTTATCCAAAAACGGAAAACGTACATACCGTCGTCGCTCTGCGAGTAAAGCCCGAAAATATACTTGCCCTCGTGCTCGGTATCCTCCTGCGGGAAAAAGCCGATAACAAGCGAAATTGCCAGTGTAATACCCAAAACCCATTTGTAGCCCGAGCGCCAGTTTACGGTGCTGTCCTCTGTTAAAGAAACGGTTGCAAGGCACATCATAAGTATGGGCATATAGAACCACCGCGCGTAATACGAGGTGTTAAAAGCGTAAAACGCGCTGTTGAGAAACGGCACCATAGCCATAAAAATGCAAATGCCCATAACTCTTTTAAGCCAGTGGTTTTTCCTTTGCGAAAACCAGACGAAAACGCCCACCATACTGAAAAGCGGCAGCCAGCCCCCGAGGGAAGACCACTTGACGTTAGCGCCGGGGAAGAACACGGGTCGGGCGGGAATATCGGGCGGGAAGAAGAAACACTCTATTATATTGCCGTATATCTGCTCCTTGCCGTACATAATGGCGTTCCACCCGAGCAAAATGCTTGAAACGCGGGTGTTGTCAATTATAGCGAGAATACTCGGTAATAAGAGGAAAGCGGAAAGGCAAACGCCGAGAACCGCCTCAAAAATAAGCGCGATAAAGCGGGAAAATTTCACCTTTATATCGCCCGAGAAAAGCCGCACGAAGAAATAAATTACCGTGAAAACGACCATTCCGAAGAAGAAAAAGTAATTTGTAACGGCGCAAAGCGCAACACTGAGCGCGAAAACGATACGGCGGTTTTCGGTTATTAACTGCTCAAGCGCCAAAAGCAAAATAGGAAAAGCGATAATCGCCTCGTGAAAGTGATTAAAGAATATATTATAAACAGAAAAGCCAGAGAAAGCGTAAAGCAACGCACCCAGCCGTGCAGCCTGCGGGGTTCTCGTAAAGCGGCGAATGTAGAAATACGAAGTAAACGCGGCACAGGCAAATTTAAGTATGAGAAGTGGTCCCATAAGGTAGGGCACCATCCAGTTGGGGAATGGTATGGTGAGCCAGAAAAACGGGCTGCCGAGCAGGTAAAAGCTGTATGAGCCTATAAAATTAGCGCCGAGGTCGGTAGTCCAGCTCCAGAAAATATTGCCCGATTTCACCGCCTTGTGGCACTGCATATAAAACGGAATTTGCTGCACGTTAAAATCACCGTAAAAGGTGAAATACCCCTCACCCATAATCATATACGGTACAAAAAGCGCCGCCGCCACGGTAAGCGCTATAAAAAACGCAGAAAGATATTTTTCCTTTTGCGGGCGCAAAAGGGTCTGCTTGGAATAAGAAAAATTCATTTGATACATCCTTTTTTAAAATATCTTATTGATATTATAACAGTTAATGATATAATATTCAATAAAGGAAGTGAAAATTTTGCAAAATCATTTTTATGCCATGATGTCCCGAATGAAAAATATATACCGTTGGGGGCTTATGCGCAACACGCGGCGCGAGAATTTAAGCGAACATTCGCTTGAAACTGCGCAGATTGCCCACGCGCTGGCGCTTATAGGCAATAAGAGGCTCGGCAAAAGCTACAACGCGAATTTTGCGGCGGTGGCGGCAATGTACCACGATACGCCCGAAATTATAACCGGCGATATGCCCACCCCTGTTAAATACTATAACAGCGAAATTAAAGAAGTGTATAAGGATATTGAAAAGGCAG
This sequence comes from uncultured Oscillospiraceae bacterium, assembly GCA_900549755.1. Taxonomy (GTDB): domain Bacteria; phylum Bacillota; class Clostridia; order Oscillospirales; family Acutalibacteraceae; genus UBA737. The sequence goes on along the minus strand of URPQ01000049.1, from coordinate 11,298 downwards.
CCGAAAAAAGACTTACCGATATGCTGCCCGAGGATTTTAAGGAAGACTTTGCCGCGCTATATTCGCCCGATAAGGACACCGCCCGCCTTGTAAAAGCGGCGGACAAGTTATCGGCGCTTATAAAGTGCATAGAAGAGCTTAATATGGGCAACCGCGAATTTGCAGTAGCCGAAAAAACGCTCAGAGCGGCAATTGAAGACCTTAAATGCCCCGAGGCTGATATATTTTTAAAAGAGTTCATACCGAGCTTTGGTTTATCGCTCGATGAACAGAATCAGGAGGAATAAAAAATGCTTGAACAAAAGGCGTTGGCATATGCCAATATGTACGGCGTTTTGGGCGCGCTTGAAAATCTTTGCGTGCTGGATAACAAGGCAAAAGAAATAATAAAGGGCATAAATAAGCCTGTTTCCCTTTGCTTTGATGTGAAGGAAGGACCCTGCCGTACCTTTCATTTTGATAAAAACGGCTGCAAAATAACCGAGGGGAGCGCGGGGTGTAACTGCAAAATGAATTTTTTATCACCCGAAAAATTCAACGCGCTTATAAATGACTCAAAACCCGGCGTGCCCGTAAAAGGCGCTATAACCCTGCTTAAATTTTTAACAGGACCTTTTACCGACCTTACAAACAGGCTTACCGAAATTTTGCGCCCGAGCAAGGACGCTATGGCTGACCGCGCGTTTTTTGAAGAAAACACCATGCTTACAATGTATGTAATAGCGGGGGCAATATCCGCCCTTGCAAATAATGAGAGCATTGCGAAAATATCCGCCGCAAACACGCCCGACGGTGATGTGCAGTTAGGGATAAAGGACAAAGCCGCCGTTACCATAAGCGTAAAGGACCACCATTTCACAACGGTTAAAAAACCGTGCGATAACCCGCGCGCAGTAATGGAATTTGCAAGCATTGACCTTGCAAACGGGCTTTTCTCGGGCACGGTTTCCACAATAAACGAAATGTGCAAGGGCAACATACGCTTGGCGGGCGTGCTTTCTATGGTGGATAACATAAACCGCATACTTGACCGCGTTTCACTTTACTTAGAATAAGGGAGTTATACATATGAGCAAATATCCTGAATATTCACACACCAAAAGCCGCGAATGGTTTGAGCGTGCGCTTAACGTCATTCCGTCGGGAATATACGGGCATTTAGGGCCCTCCGAGGGGCTCTTTTTGCCGCTTGAAAAATGGCCGCTTATAAGCTCAAAAGCCGAGGGTACATATTTTTGGGATATGGACGGCAACCGCTACATTGACTTTATGTGCGCCTACGGACCTAATGTGCTGGGTTATAATGATCCCGAGGTTGACGCGGCGGCTTTGGAGCAGCTTAAAAGCGGCAACTGCACTACCGCGCCCTCTTATAAAATGGTGGAGTGCGCAGAGCTGCTGGTTGATACGGTGGAAAGCGCCGACTGGGCTTATTTTATGAAGAACGGAACAGACGCCACCACATTCTCCGTAATGTGTGCGCGCGCCCACACCCGCAGAAAAAAGGTAGTATTTTTCAAGGGCTACTACCACGGCAACGACCCGTGGGCTATGAAAGCCGACTACCCCGGCATACTGCCCGAGGACGTGGCAAACAACATTATTGTGCCTTGGTTTGATATGGAAGCGCTCGAAAAGGCGTGGGAGGAAACAAAGGGCGATATAGCTGCGCTTATAGCCCAGCCCTACGACCACGGCAATTTTTACGATAACGTTTGCTCCACAAACGAAAAGTGGCAGGCGGTAAGAAAGTTTTGCGACGAGCACGGAATAGTGCTTATTTTCGACGACGTGCGCACGGGTTTCAGGCTTGATATTAAGGGCAGCGACCATTATTACGGAATAAAAGCGGATATAATTTGTTTTTGCAAGGCGCTTGCAAACGGCTACAATATGTCAGCCGCCTGCGGCAGAGAATTTTTGAAGACCGCCGCTTCGTCGCTTTCGTTTACAGGCTCTTACTGGATGAGCGCCGTGCCGTTCGCCGCGTCAATTGCCTGCATAAACAAAATGAAACGCCTTGATACGCCCGCGCTCTTTAGGGAAAAAGGCTTAAAGCTGACAAACGCCTTTAAAAAGGCGGCAGAGGAAAACGGCTTTGACCTTGTAGTATCGGGTGAGCCGGCGCTCTTCTACCTTAGAATTGCCAACGATAACAGCCTTATGCTCCACCAGGAATGGATAGCCGAGTGCGTATCGCGCGGGCTTTTCTTAGCTTCGCACCACAACCACTTTATGAACGCTGCCGTTACCGATGAGGATATAGCCCTTGCGGCGGATATAGCGAACGACGCTTTTGCGGTTGTAGCTGCCCGCCATCCTGATAAGCTTAATAAATAAGGCTGGAGCGTGTCGAAAAATTCGCCACGCTCCCCTACGGGAATGTCGTTCGCTCGAAAATCAAAGATTTTCGGACTGCACTCTCTCAGAGCGTCCCCAATGGAGGCGCTCTGATTTTTTAATTACCAACTATGTTTACAAACAGCCGCTTTTTTCTTCCTATATAATGGTATCAAAATAATATACGGCACGAAAAAGGGGGGAGTATATCACGCTGATTTTGATACATAAAATTAAGGAGGTTAAAAAATGATTAGTGCAAAGGTTGAAGAAAACTAAACGTAATTGCCTCCGGTTTTTTGTTATTGAAAAAAATTCGGAAACGGATTATAATAAAGTACGGATTGTTTAAAGCCGTAAAATGTTCTACTGCTCCGCACAAAAACATATTTTAAATTGTATGGGAGTGATTGCGGAATGTTTAAGGGACGTATAGCGGCGGTATTATCCTTGATTTTAGCTCTTGCTTTTTTCAGCACTTTTTTGCGCGGCAAATTTTCAAATACGGCGGTTTCGGGGAATGTGTATCAAAGACCGACGATTATTCTCGATGCCGGTCATGGAGGTTTTGACGGCGGCGCAGTTGCGCCCGACGGAACGGTGGAAAAGGAAATAAACCTTAAAATTGCCCTAAAGCTGAAAGATTTTTTAAAGCTTGGGGGATATGAGGTTATTATGACGCGCGACAGCGACGTTTCAACCGATGATGTTGAAACCGATAAAATAGCCACCCGCAAGAAAAGCGACCTTAAAAACCGATTGAAGCTTATGAAGGATTACCCCGATGCGGTGTTTGTGAGTATTCACCTGAATAAATTCACCACCTCTGCCGCGGCGGGCTCACAGGTGTTTTACAGCGCGGGCAGAGAGGAATCGAAAAAGCTTGGGGATGATATACAGAAATCAATAGTGCGGCTTTTGCAGCCCGAAAACTCAAGGGTCAATAAGCAGGCTACGAGCAGCACATATATTCTTTACAATGCAACGCTGCCTGCGGTGCTTGTGGAGTGCGGTTTTTTAAGCAATACCGCCGAGCTTAAAAGGCTTAAAACCGAAGAATACCAAAATAAAATGGCGTTCAGCATTTTTTGCGGAATAATGGATTATCATAAAACAACGGGGGAAAGTTAAATGGCAACCAGAAGCAAAACGGTATTTGTTTGCAGTGAGTGCGGGTATGAAACGCCGAAATGGGCGGGTAAATGCCCCGGCTGCGGCGAATGGAACACAATGGTTGAGGATGTGCGCCTGCCGCAAAAATCTGCGGTTTCGGCTGTACCGAGACCCGCTCATACATTCTCGGCAACGCCGCTCTCGCAAATAAACGCGGCGGACGAACACCGCTTTGTAACCGGAATATCCGAACTTGACAGGGTGCTCGGCGGGGGAATAGTAAAAGGCTCGGTAATACTGCTTTCGGGCGACCCGGGCATAGGAAAATCAACCATACTTTTGCAGGTTTGTAACGCGCTGCAGAGGGATATTAAAATTCTCTATGTATCGGGTGAGGAATCTGCAATACAAATAAAATTAAGGGCAAAGCGCATAGGGGTTGAGAGCGACAGCGTTTCCGTAATGACCGAAACCGACGTTCAGACGGTTTGTGAATATATAAACTCAGCCCGCCCCGACCTTGTTATGATAGATTCAATTCAGACCATGCAGCACCCCGATATTTCGTCATCGCCCGGCAGCATAGTTCAGGTGCGCGAATCGGCTAACCTGCTTTTGCGCACGGGCAAAAGCCTTGATATTCCGATTTTCATAGTAGGTCATGTAAACAAGGGCGGCGATATTGCCGGACCTAAGGTAATGGAGCATATTGTAGATACAGTGCTTTATTTTGAGGGGGAGAGAAATCAGTCCTACCGCATTTTAAGGGCAATAAAAAACCGTTTCGGCTCAACAAACGAAATAGGCGTTTTTGAAATGACCGAAACGGGGCTTGCGGAGGTTGAAAATCCGTCCGCTATGATGCTTTCAGGCAGAATGAGCGATGTTTCGGGCGGATGCATAACCTGTATTATTGAGGGTACGCGCCCGATTTTAGCCGAGGTGCAGGGACTTGTGGCGGCAACCGGCTTCGGCAACGCGCGCAGAACCGCCGCCGGGTTTGATTACAACCGCTTAAATCTTTTACTTGCGGTGCTTGAAAAAAGGCTCGGGCTTATGTTTTCAAATCTTGATACCTATATAAACATTGTAGGCGGAATAAGACTTGATGAGCCTGCGGCTGATTTAGCCGTAGCTATGGCGCTGGTTTCGGGGCTGCGCGATATTCCTATAGACGAAAACACAGTAACATTCGGCGAAATAGGTCTGTCGGGCGAGCTGCGCAGCGTTCCGCGCGCGCAGGCGCGGGTAAACGAGGCGGCGCGAATGGGCTTTACGCGGTGCATATTGCCCTCTGCGTGTCTTAAACAAATAAATTCCGCGCCCGAGGGAATAAAGCTTTTGGGCGTTAAAAGGTTATCCGACGCGGTAGCGTTTATTAAGTAGGCGCGTCCTCCTTCGGCTGCAAATACGGGCAAACCCCCGAAAGGGAATTAACCGCAGTGCATTTATTAAGCGTGCAGTAGCCGTCGCACTGATATTTGCAATTTTCGGCGCATTGAATTATACCCATATTTTCAACTCCCGAATATATTATTTTTTAAAAATCATTAAATATACAAAACGGGCATATAACGGCACCGTTACGGAATAATAAAATCATAAAGGAGATTTTATTATGTATAAAAACATTGAAAAACAGAAAAGTCTTGAGCTTAAAAACGAGGTTGATTACAGCGCGGGTCAGGTTGTAAGCAAAACCCTTGTACAAAACGAATACGTCAGTATGACGCTGTTTTCATTTGACAAGGGTGAAGAAATTTCGAGCCATTCCTCGGGCGGCGACGCAATGGTAACCGTGCTTGATGGCAAGGGTCGCTTTACCGTGGGAAATGATGTATTCATTTTATCAGCCGGAGAAACGCTTATAATGCCTAAGGGCATACCGCATGCGGTGTTCGGTGAGGAGCGCTTTAAAATGCTGCTTACGGTTTCTTTTTAATACCCGTATTTCCTGCGCTTTATAAGCAGGAAGAAAAGCGTTACCGCAATCGACATTATTTCTGCTCCGACAATGGAAAGCCAGATACCGTCGATATCCCATATAATGGGAAACAGAATAACCGCAGCAATTTGGAAAACAAGTGTGCGCATAAAGGATATAACGGCGGACGTAAGTCCGTCGTTTAATGCTGTAAAGAAGGAAGAACCGAATACTGAAAAGCCGGAGAGCAGGAAAGAAAATGAGAAGATAGAAAACGCGTGGTTTGTTATTTTGAAAAGCTCCGCGTCATACCCTACAAACAGTCTCGATAAGGGAGCGGATAAAAGCTCACCCGATAGAAACATAACAATTGCGCAAACGCCTATTATTCCGCCGCTTTTTCTGAGCAGGCTTTTAAGCTCGGCTTTATTTTTTGCGCCGAAATTAAAGCTGGTAATCGGCGCGGTGCCCACCGCATAGCCTATAAATATCGCCTGAAAAATCATACTTACATACATAAGCACGCCGTATGCCGCAATACCGTTTTCGCCGGCATATTTCATAAGCTGAACATTATAAAGCATACTGACGACCGAGGAGGAAATGCTGCCCATAAGCTCAGAAGAACCGTTAGTGCAGGATTTTGCAAGGGCTTTGCCGTCAAATTTGAATTTGCCGAGCCTTAAAAGGCTGTTGTTGCGGCGCAGAAAATAAATTATAGGATAAGCCCCGCCTACAAACTGGCTGAATGCCGTGGCAGCCGAAGCGCCCGCAATGCTCCAGCCGAAAACGGCTACGAAAAGCCAGTCAAGTACCATATTTGTAACGCCTGCCGCAACCGTTACATACAGCCCTAATTTCGGCTTGCCCGAGGTTGCAAAAAGGCACTGGAACTCATACTGCAAAATTGAAAACGGCAGGGTAGTAAGTATTATTCTGCCGTATAGTACCGAATCAGAGAGCAGCCTGCCCTCTGCACCGAAAAGCGCAGATATTTGCGGCAAAAAAATTATTCCGATAAGGGCAAGCACGGTGCCTATTAAAGCGGCGGCAAAAACCACAAGCGAAAATGTGTTGTTGGCTTTCTCTTTTTCACCCTCGCCTAAATTTTTGGCAATAAGCGCGCCGCCGCCCGTGCCGAACATAAAGCCTATGCAGCCGAGTATCATCAGCACCGGCATTATGAAATTAACCGCAGCAAAGGGTGTTTTGCCCGCATAATTGGAAATGAAAAAGCCGTCCACCACGCCGTAAATTGAGGTGAACACAAGCATTATTATTGATGGGTAGGTAAAGCGGAAAAGCCGTTTTAACCCGAAATGACCCGATAATTCCGACATTTTTTCAATATTCCCTTCAAAGCAGTAAGAGGTATTATATTATATACGTAGGGAAAAGTCAAGAATAAAGAAACATTGTTAAATAATTAACGAATTTTTTGGCAAATTTTAAAAAAAGCAAAAAATATTGATATATTTTTAACAATCCTATTGACAAACGAATAAAATGGTAATATAATGTATTACAATGTTAAAGATAAAACTGCTACGGAGGAAAATATTATGGCAAGAGTTTATAATTTCAGCGCGGGTCCCTCAATGCTGCCCGAGGACGTTTTGAAGACCGCCGCTGCGGAAATGATGGAATACGGCGAAACGGGTCAGTCGGTTATGGAAATGTCCCACCGCTCAAAGGAATATCAGGCAATATTTGACGAGACGGAAAAGAACCTCCGCGAGATTATGAATATTCCCGATAATTATGACGTGCTGTTTTTGCAGGGCGGCGCTTCAACCCAGTTTGCAATGGTGCCGCTGAATCTTATGACCAAAAACGGCAAGGCGGATTATATTATAACGGGTCAGTGGGCTAACAAGGCTTACAAAGAGGCGGCGCGCTATGGCAAGGCGAGAGCGGTTGCTTCCAGTGCCGATAAAACATTTTCCTATATTCCGAAAACCACCCGCGCCGATTTCGACCCCGAGGCTGATTACGTTCATATTTGCATGAACAACACCATTTACGGCACAAAATATCACGGGCTGCCCGATACGGGCGATATTCCGCTTGTGGCTGATATTTCAAGCTGCATACTTTCAGAGCCTATCGACGTTACAAAATTCGGCGTTTTGTACGCGGGCGCGCAGAAAAACGTTGCTCCCGCCGGCGTTACCATTGTTATAATCCGTAAGGATCTTGTAGGTCACGCTATGGATATTACCCCCACAATGCTGAATTACGCAACCCATGCCGATAACGGCTCAATGTTCAACACTCCGCCCTGCTATGCAATTTATATTGCGGGACTTACCTTTAAGTGGATAAAGAAAATAGGCGGGCTTGAGGAAATGAAGAAAATCAACGAGAAAAAAGCTAAAATCCTTTACGATTTTCTTGATAACAGCAAGCTTTTCAAGGGCACGGTTGTTCCCGAGGATCGCTCGCTTATGAACGTTCCGTTTGTAACAGGCAGCGAGGATCTGGACGCTAAGTTTGTAGCCGAGGCTAAAAAGGCGGGCTTTGTAAACATTAAGGGTCACAGAACCGTGGGCGGTATGCGCGCCTCCATTTATAACGCAATGCCGGTAGAGGGCGTTGAAAAGCTGGTTGAGTTTATGAAGAAATTTGAGGAGGAAAACGCGTAATGTATAAAATTAAAACCTACAATAAAATTTCCAAAACAGGGCTTGAAGCCTTTGACGATAAATACACCGTAGGCGACGAGGTGGAAAATGCCGACGGCGCTATTGTGCGCTCGGCTGCGCTGCATGATGTTGAGTTCCCCGCAAGCCTTAAAGCCATAGCGCGTGCGGGTGCGGGAACAAACAATATACCGATTGACCGCTGCTCCGAGCAGGGAATAGTTGTATTCAACACCCCCGGCGCTAACGCAAACGCCGTTAAGGAGCTGGTTATAGCAGGTCTGCTTATCAGCTCGCGCCGCGTGGTTTCGGGTATTGAGTGGGCTAAGACCCTTAAAGGCGACGGCGCAGAGGTAGGCAAAGAGGTTGAAAAGGGCAAGGGCGCTTTTGCGGGTCCTGAAATTAAGGGAAAGACCCTCGGCGTTATAGGTCTCGGTGCTATAGGCGTTATGGTGGCGAACGCCGCAAACGCCCTCGGTATGAAGGTTTTCGGCTACGACCCGTACCTCTCGGTTAAATCCGCATGGAATTTGACCCACAACGCGGTGCATATTTTTGATATAAACGAAATTTTTGAAAAGTGCGATTATATAACTGTTCACGTGCCGCTGACCGACTCTACCAAAAATCTTATAAACGCAACTGCTATTGCCAAAATGCGTGACGGCGTGCGTATACTCAATTTCGCGCGCGGCGGGCTTGTAAACAGTGCAGACCTTTTGGCGGCGCTTGAATCGGGCAAGGTGGCATCGTATGTTACCGATTTCCCGTCGGACGATATTTTGGGCGCACAGGGCGTTATTGCAATACCGCACCTCGGCGCGTCAACCCCCGAATCAGAGGATAACTGCGCGGGAATGGCGGCTAAGGAGCTTATAGACTATATTGAAAACGGTAATATCGTTAATTCCGTAAACCTGCCTGAAATTGTAATGCCGCGCAGCGGGGAAAGCAGAATTTGCGTTATACACAAAAATATTCCGAATATGCTCACCGCTATTACGGGAATATTTGCGGGCAATAATGTAAACATTGAAAACCTGCTTAATAAATCACGCGGAGATTATGCATATACTATGCTCGATGTCGGCAAGACAGATGTTTCCGATGTTGCCGATAAAATAGGCGCGATTGACGGAGTTATAAGGGTTAGAATTATTTAAGCCCTTTTAATTTAAAGCTTTAGCCTTAAATAAAACCACCCCTGCCGGGCTATTGCCCGACAGGGGTGAACTGCTTTTTTAGAGCTTATTCAATTTCAAGGTGACGTGCTTCGGGAAGACTTTTATCTTTCTTAGGCATTGTCAGTTTTAATACGCCGTTTTCGTATTTTGCCTTGATCTCATCAGCTTTAACGCCGCTTAAATCAAAGCTGCGGCTGTAGGAGCCGTAAGAACGCTCGCAGCGAACGTACTTATTTTTCTTATCCTTTTCCTCGTGCTCCGAGTGCCTTTCGGCGCTTACGGTGAGCATATCGCCGTTTATATCAAGGTGAATGTCCTTTTTGTCAAAGCCCGGCAAATCGGCTTCCAGCTCATAGCGGTCGCCCTCGTCCTTAATATCGGTCTTGAACTCATCAAGCACATTGGTATCAAAAAATCCGAAAGGCGTTGAGAAGAATTTCTTCTCAAATTCATCCATATCATGGAAAGGATTGTAAAGGGAATTATTTCTTTTAGCATAAGGTCTCATTTCAAACATAAGTCATACCTCCGAGTATTTTAATTATTATTTCTCAAATTTAAGCTTTTATATTTTTTTCGTAACACATTGGTGTCATCGCTTTCTTTTTTCTTTTTACATTTATTATTATACGCAAAAAGCTTGATTTTTCAATAATCCGGCGGTATAATTAAAATAAATTCAGTTGTGCTTGCAGCACAGGAGTTGATTTTATGATAAAGGATGAGCTTTTAAACGTATTTTTAACCGAAAACACGCTTACAGGGCTTGTAAAAGCTATAAGCGGGGCGACGGAGTGTCCTGTAATTATTGTTGACGACGCGTTTCATATTGCGGCAAGCTGTGCTGTGAGTGAGTACAATGACCCGACATATCGCATTGCGGTGAGCCACAGCGAGTTATCTCTTGACGCTTGCGCCGCAATTTCGGCGCATACGGGCGAAACAGACTTCACTGTGGATATAAGCAATAAAAAATATCGAGTTTTAAGGCTTGAAAGCAACGGTGCGGTTTTGGGGTATATGATATTGGTTTGTATAGTGGAAAATATGCCCTGCGATACCGAAACGTTAAATTTTACGGCGGCATTGGTTTCAAAGCAGCTGTTTTTTGAGCGGCGGCAATCCTCTGCCGGAACTGCGGAGAAAATATTGGCGGCGCTTTTTGACGGCGAGTTTTCCGATGAGGAGCATTTTAAAATAAGCGCCGCGTCAACCTATCTTTCAAATTTTAATCCCGAGCGGTTTGCCGTTATTGACTTGCGGCGCTGCACCCCCGCCGCGGCGGTATTTTTGCAGGCGCAGCTTGAAAGCGAGTTTCACGCCTCGCACCCGTTTATATATAAGGAAAAAACCGTAATGTTTTTGCACGGCGACCACAGTATGCCGCGGCTTGCCGAATTAGCTGAGCAAAACGGAATAGCAACAGTTATTTCCGGTAAATTAAACGGTGTTTTTTCGGCTGCCGCGCTGTACCCTGCAGTTACGGCAACGCTTGATTACTTAAACGAAAAGGGCACGGGCGGGCTATTGGCTTTTGCTGATGATTATGCGCTGCTTTTGATCCTGCGCACTGCGGTGGAAAAGGGCACGGTTTTTGATGTGGACGTTAAAAAAATTGCGGAATACGATAAGGAAAATTCAGGTGAGCTTTGCCTGACGTTATACACATACCTTTGCTGCCGCCATTCACTCAAGGACACCTGCGAGCGGCTTTACACACACAGGAATACCGTGCTTTACCGTATTCGGCGAATAAAAGAATTTTTCGGTATAGACACTGATAACCCCGAGTTATGTATTATGTATCTTTTACAGGCGGCGCTTGAGCTTGTAAAGGCGGGCGAGGACGCGCTTTTTATAAGGAGTGAAAATAAAAATGTATAAGGTTTTTAAATTTAAAAATATGTCGCAGGCGGCGCCGTATATGGACGCGCAGGTGTTTGATTATATAAACGGCTGCGAAAGCGAAAGCTTTGAAGGTCTTTCGGGCTTTGACCTTATAGCCTTTGATTTTTTCGATAAAACCGCGCCCGAAAGCTCTGAAGAAAAAATCATGGCTTATCTTGATAAGGAGGACCTGTTTTTCTTTTGCGAG
>URPQ01000048.1 GCA_900549755.1 uncultured Oscillospiraceae bacterium | reverse complement strand
AGACCCAAGGAGGACGGAAGGAGCGGCAAAATCAGCGCCCAGACCGTGTTTATCATATGAAGCTTTGTGATAATAATATAATTCGGTATACCCGTAACTACCGTTGAAAACAAAAGAGAAAGAACAACCGTCTGAAACAGAATATTTTTACCCGGAAAATCGTGCTTTGAAAGCACGTATGCCGCCATAGAGGAAAAGATTATATTTCCGAAAGTGCCTATTACCGTGACTGCAAGCGAATTGAAAACATACCTTGAAAAAGGCAGCCACGAATCGCCAAGAAGCGAGGATAAATCCTTGAAGTTATCAAGTGTAGGATTCATCGGAAAAAGCTTAGGCGGGAAGATAAACAGCTCGCTTAACGGTTTAAAAGCGCTTGACACAACAAACACCAGCGGCAGAAGCATAAACAGGGCGATAATAAGCAGGAAAATAAATGTTCCTATATTTCCGCCGATGCTTCGGTACGCCTTAGCGCCGACCTTACTTTTCATAGCTTCCTCACCTTCCTACATTTTTAAGTAAGAGCTTTATAAGCTCGTTGCAGGCTATCATAGCCAAGAACAAGAGCGTCGCAATAGCGCAGGCATAGCCGAACTCATATTTTACAGTAGCGTAATCGGTCATATGATTTACAAGGGTATGAACGGCGTATTCAGTGCTCGGATTTCCGCAAAGCATTGCACCGACATTGCCTACCGTAAACGCACCTGTAATCGACATAACCGCACCGAACATCAGCTGAGGCTTTAACTGCGGCAGGGTTATAAACCAAAGCTCCTGCCAGCGGTTTCTTATACCGTCAATACAGCCCGCCTCAAAAAGCGCATGGTCAAGCCCTTGAAGTCCCGCAACAAAGGAAAGAAACTGCGTGCCCATACTCATCCACATAGTAACGATAATTACCACCGTCATCATATATTTGGTGTCGAACAGGAAGTATATCGGCTCGGAGATAAGGCCCCAGTTAAGAAGGAGAGAGTTGATATATCCGAACTGGTCTCCCGAAAAAAGGAGCTGCCAGATGATAAAGGCGTTTCCCGAAATTGACGGAGCGTAAATGAAGAAGACAAGCGCGGTTCTAAGCTTTGGCGAAAGCTCATTAAGCGCCCACGCAAGAATCAGCGCGCCGATATAGCTGAAGGGTCCTACTACTATAGCCATAGTAAGCGTGTTAACCGTCGCTTTTGTAAAAACGGTATCCGAAAAGAAAAGCGCGGTGTAATTTGCAATGCCGATGAACTGCGGTGGCTGAGTAAGGTTGTAGCTTGTAAAGCTTAATATAATCGCCATAACCACGGGAGCTATTACAAAAATTCCGAAAAGTATGAAGAACGGAGCTAAATAAAGATAGCAAAACTTGTTCTTGCGTAATGTCTTGAGAAAATTTTTCATTTTGCCGTCTCCAATCCGAATTCTTTTCGTTTTCTTGTAAGCTCCTCATTAATAACATCGGTATATTCAAGAACCGTCTGACGCACATCGTCGCCATCGTTCTTTACCGCGCGGTAAATATTGTCTATATGTCTTGACAGGAAATATCCGCCCGGAACCTGCTGTACTCCGACAGCCTTATCGCGCTGAACATTTATCTGCTGTAGGGTGGATTTTTTAAAGGAAAGTCGGTTAAACGCCGCAAGATTTGCGGTGCTGAACCTTGCCGACGCGCCCTGCAGATTTTCTATCGCCATGGCGTAGTCGTACTGCTCCTCCTCGTCTGTAAACCATTTCAAAAACTCCCACGCCTCGTCGGGTCGCTCGCTCTGATTTAATATAAACGCGGAGCTGACGGCGCTTACACTGTATCCGCAGCCGTCTGTATTGTCGCCCGACGGAACAGGATACATATTCCACATTCCGTTAATTTCGGGCGCGGAGACCTGAAGCGTGTTATAAACGGTGAAATCGGCAATTCCTATCGGAATATCTCCGATTCTGAAACGGTTTACAAAGTTGTAATCAACAATGCAGGAATAATCGGTATAAAGCTTAGTCCAGCTTTCAAAGGCGTCCAACGCTTCGTCGGTATCAAGCATAACGGTTTTTCCGCCATCTTTGTAAAGCTCCCGCTGATTTTGGAAAAGGATCAGCGCGAGGCTGTATACATTAGCATTAGACGGTACCGGGAAACCGAATTCCATATTATTCTGCTGTAAAAACGGCAAAAGGCGGTAAACCTCTTCCCAGGTTTTCGGGATTTCAAAGCCCAGCTCTTCAAAAACGTCTTCCCTTACATACATCATTAAAAAGGTTTGTGTAACAGGAAGAGCGTATGAGCCGCCGCTGTATCGGAAGGGAACAATCGCGCCCTCACTAAAGCGCTTTGAAACCGTTTCATAATCGTCGAAATCACTTAAATTAACAAGTGCTCCGCGCGAAGCGAAGTTTACAGGGTCTGCTTCACTGCCGAACAAATAAACGTCAGGGGCTATACCTGCGGAAATCGATTCAAGAAGTCCTCCCGCGACAAGCTTCAGGTTAACGGGAATACCTGTTTTAGCGGTAAAGCCGTTGTCAATTTGTCCCTTTAAAATTTGGTATTGATCACGTCCCTGCGTAAGCCATACTGTCATTGCCTCGTCCGAGGAGTAAACCGAGCCGATTACGCCGTAATCCTCTGCAAAGGAGCTTAAAAATTGTTTTGCAGAGAAAGAAAGGCGGGACAAAAAGCCGTTGTTTGCTTTAGATGGACTTTGATTAGCAGGCAAAAATTCAAAATAATCTATACACAGCGGCTGAGAGGTTTTTTCCTGTAACCAAGAGCCAAAAGCTGTAATATTGCTCTGGAAAACCGACATTGACGCGGGAATTGACTCGGGTTCCTTTAAAAATTCCTTTAACTGCCAGATAAGCTTGGTGATAGAGGCGGAATCCTCGCCTGAGCTTTGACCGTATAAAAGGCTGAAAATCCCCTCCAAGACCTCTGTTTCGCTTTTCATAACCTCAAGCACATCGGGCATTTTCTTTTCAATCTGGTAATCACGGTATTTATCGGGATTAGCGCCCGTCTGCATAATCAGCTTGCGGTAAATTGCGTTAAGCTCATAAAGCGCCTGCTGTGCCAAATTGACTATCTCAGAATCCTCTCCCAAGGTGACATCAAGCGAAATAGTGTGTATTCCCTCTTCAAGATAAACCGTGACGGGAGTTCCGTCCCCTTCCCGCAGATTTAAAATCTGCCAATCCTTATCGTAATCAAATCTTAAATCGGCAAGAGTTTGGTCTGGTACCTTGCCGTCTATCAAAAGTGTTCTGTGTGAAGCCCTGCCGCTCAGGTAATTCTGACGGTAGCGCACGGCAAAGGAATAGTTGCCGCTCTTTTTGACCTCAAACTGCCATACAACCCTTTGACCTATGCGTGACCAACCGTTTCCGCCCAAGGCGTTCCATACCTGAATACCGTCAAAGGCAGGCTCCGTCGCCGAAGAGGTGCGATCGCATACCTCCGCAACAGAGGTATCACTGCGGTAAAGCGGATATTCCGCCTGAACCTTAAAGGCTGAGGCTTCGTCTTCCCCGCTTTCGTTTGACTTAACATCTTCGGTACTGTCCTTTGGAATAATAGCAACGCTTAGAAGCTCCGCACCGCCCTCATCAAACCGAATAGAAAGTGTGTTCTTTCCGTCCCTCGCCGCAAATGCTAGCGCCTGCCTGTGGTAGCCTGTGGCATCGTAAAGCCCTGCGGTTATTTCCGCCGTAGAAAGAGAAAGCTCGGGTGTGTACTGATTACCGCGCTCGTCCGTCTCGGGCTCTCCGCTCTCATAATAAAGAGGCAAAGAAATCCCGGACGCCTCGTTATAGGGAATCTCACCGTCCAAAAGAACGGTAATTTCAGGCGCGGGAGAGCCGCTTTTATCGGCGCGGTAATTAAGCTCAATTTCATACAAGCCCTTTTCCGCTTCAAATGCTGCGGTGAAGGTATCTCCCGCCGTATAAGCCTTCCCTGCTGAAAAAGTGATTTTTTCTTTTATGGCTTCAAGTGTCGAATTATCCTTCAAATAAGCGTCATAATTGCTTTCGCTTTTCTTATAGACTATCTTTTCATACAGCTCGTCTACGCTTTGAACGGCGCTTACTGTTTTATCTTTTTTAGGAAAATTAATGTAGGTTATAACCGCCGCTATCGCCAGAATGACCGCCGTGACGGATATAACTCTTTTTTTCTTAGTCATCGCGTTTCCTCCGTATCAGCCGACAAGTCCGCTTGTTTCAACGCTTTCAACAAGACTGCGCTTTGTGAAAATAAACAGAACAACAAGAGGTATGGCATATAAAACAATGCTTGTGTTTTTAAGAATCGACCTGAAATAAAAATCCGATTGTTCTACACCCGGTAAGAGTGACATATCGTTCTGGATATTTGAAAGGCGCGTCCATATAAACTCGGTGTCGGGAAGAAAAATGTTGGTATATGTTGGATCGGTCCAGCGGAAAACAAATATAAACAAAAAACAGGTCGCGGCAATCGACATAGCACCGGGGAGCATTATGGAAACAAATACGCGAAAGCTACCCGCGCCGTCTATTTCGGCGGCTTCTTCAAGCTCCTTGGGGTATGCTTTAAAATGCTGTCTTAATATATAAATAACCAAGCCGTTTTTAACTCCCAGCGCACAAACCGACATCAAAAACAAGGGAAGCGGAGTGCCCAAGAGATTCCAATGAAAGGGACCGTAATCCTGCAAGGAAAGGTAAAACGGCGTGAAATAAATACTGCTCGGAATAAGGAGCGTCATAATGACGCAGGCGAATAAAATCCCGTTTCCCTTAAATTTAAAACGGGCAAAGCCGTATGCTACAAGCATACACGACACAATTTCCAAAAGACACAGCGGGATATTAAGCGCAAGCGAACGCAGAAGCGTCTGCCCGTATTGCAGAAAGATAGCCGCCGTTTTATAGTTTTCAAGGGTGGGTGAAAGGGATAAATACCGTACTGCGGAATTGGTGAAATCCGAGGTCTGCATAAGCGAAATCATTACGGTAACAAAAATAGGATAAAGGATTAAAAAGCTAAGTCCGATAAGTATAAAATAACGGAATAAGGCGGAGGGTACATTTTTCAACTGTTTAATTTTCATCGTTTACTCCCCCTCACTTATAGTGCCGTGAAAACAGATTCACAAGCCCGACAAAAACTCCGAGAATAACCAGAATAATCGCAAAATACATCCACGCGAGCGACGCGGCGTATCCGAAGTCAAACTTAGAATAGTTGTAGACATTTATGCTTTGCATAATTTTATTGTTGTTGTTTACAAAAGAATCTATAACCGTATATGTAAGATTAACGACGAATTGCGGCAAAATCATAGGTAAGGTTATTTTCCAAAAGCTCTCCCACGCGGTCGCACCCTCAATAGACGAAGCCTCGTAAAGCGAGGGAGAAATCGACTTAAGCCCCATTGTAAACACCAAAATCTGAATACCCGAGGAATTTACAATTTCGAGAATATTTTCTATTGCCTGCATAATATAGTTGACCAAAGCCACGGGAATATTTAGACTTATAAGCAGTGCGCTCATACTCGAGGTATCAAAGGAGCTGACGGCTTCTTCAGAGACCGTTGGAGCGCTTACTATTGCTGTGCGGACAAGGTCGTTTTCAAAAAGCTCGGGTATTATTCCCGATGAGACTATTACGGGAATAAAAAATATTATCTGAAAAACCGCGCGCCCGGGGAAATTTTTGTTTAGGAATACGGCGACTATCATACTGAAAACAAGTATAACGGGAACCGAAAGCGCCATATCCCTAACCGCGGACAGGAGCAGCTGTCGGTACTCTACGTCTTCAAAGAGGGCGCGTCGGTAATTTGCAAGCCCTGAAAAGTTCAGATGCACCTGTCCGTCGAACAAAAGATCGTTAAAGCTGTAAATAAAAGACTGTATCATCGGAAAAAGCACAAGGAAAATAAATCCCAAAGCAAAGGGAGCTACATAAAGATACCCCTTGTTGTCGCGCCTTGTCGCTAACACACTTTTACTTTTCCGATTTGCAAATCTCATAGCTTTTACACCTCAAATATTAAAATCCGATTACTTAAACTGATATGCCTTGATATAATCAGTTTTCATTTGATATGGATAATCCGTAGGATCGTAGGTTCCTCCCCAGCCGTCCTTATATTCGGGAGCCAGCTGTATAAGCAGTCTCATTCCCGCAGAGCCTTTTGCAACTCCGTCGCCCTCGTAGACGCGCGCCAGCTCGCCGTCATAATACCAATAAATCGCGCTGTCGGTCCAAACAGCCGAAAAGTTATGATAACCCTTTTGAATATCCTCGGCAGGAAGCTTATCGTCGCCCGAGGAGCAAAGGTAGTTCGGATTCCACGCGAACCAGTGAAGCGCCGCCGACCAGCGGTTTTTCCAGGTTCCGAAATACTCGACAATATCTATTTCACCGTTGCTTTGAGAAGGCATTGCAGGGTTTTTAATGTAACGGTCGCCGTCTGTCGTCATCATCCAGAAGGCGGCGTTTCCGTTACCGTTTTTCGGCATATTGATACGCGCCGTAAAACAACCGTAAGCCTGCTTGAACTCCTTGGTCATCATTTCATAGCGTTTCTGACCCTCGCCGTTTACCGTGAATATAAGATTTCCGTTTTCAACAACACCCATAACATCTTTATCGCTCGCAGGAATCCAGACATCGGTATTAAGCGTGTTAAAATCGTCAAAAAAGGTAGGGTTATCGGTATACTGCTTAAAATTAAAGGTATATGCTCCCTTTTTAAGCTTGTTGCTTTTAAGAGTCGCCGTCACGGTAAGTGCCTTGCCCGATTTGCGAAGCGCCCACGGAACAGTAATCTTATTTCCGTTTATCTTTACGGAGCTGTCGTTTGTGCTAAGCGTATAATTTCCGTCAAGAATATTGTTGCCCAGCTTATCGGTTAAGATAAACTCATATGTCGCGTCCATTTCGGCAACGCCGGGATGATTCTGCTTAGGTCTTAACATCAGATAATTCACTCCCTGAGCCGCCGTCATAGCTTTAAACTCAACCGAAGTAACGTCAGGGCTCGCTGTGTCACTCGGCGTATAGGATATATCCGAGCTTATCTGCTGTGTACTCTGTGCGGAAGATACCTCCTCGTCAGAGGAAGTATCCTCCCCGCTGCTTTCCGATGAGGAACTAATATTTGAAGACGTAATTTTTTTCGATTTAGAGGCAGTCTGCCGCTCATCACCGCAGCCGCAGAGTGAGAATAATAGGATTAAGCTTAAAAATGAAGCAGTAAGCTTTAAATATTTATTCATTGCATTTCCTCCGCGTTTATTTCCAGAAATCCTTGATTTTACCGTTAATAACATTCTGAACCGAATGAATAGCCTCCTGCGGAGTCTTGCTGCCCGCCGCAACCCTGCGGAAGTCCTCTGTATCTATATCACAAGCAATGGCAAAATCGCGGGTATACTCTTTATTCCACAGGTGCTTTTTTACAGCGTCATAGGTTGCTTTAACGCTCGGGTCGCTTAATGTATCAAATATGGACTGCTTTCTGTGCTGAACATTGTATGCCTCTCTTACCGACCAGAAGAGAATTACGTCCTCAGGATTCTTTACTCCCGCGGGCATAACTGTTGCTGAGGAAGTGTAGGAAACGGTCTGCTTTGTTGTGTCGGGTCCGTGCGGGAAAACGACAGCACCGACGGTAAAGTTTGCGGTTTTAAGTGTGGACATCTGGTTTTCGTCTACGATTGCCATTGCCGCCTTGCCTTCCTTGAAGACATTCACGCCCTCTGTCCAGGAATATTTGGTGCAGTCATACATATATCCGTTTTCGGTGTTCCATTTTCTCAGCGTCTGCAAAGCGTTTACCGCAGGAGCACTGGTAAGCGTGTTTTTAAGCGTCTTTGTGTCGCCTTCACGGCTGATAATAGCTACTCCGTTCATATTAATAAGAAGCTCCGCAAGACCGCCTAAATCATATTTCGGAGCTAAGCCGTAGCGCAAAACGTTTCCTCCCGCGTCGACCTTAGCCGCCTTTGTTATAACATCATAAATTGAATCCCAGGTAAGCTTTCCCTGCCGGCTTAAGGAATAAAGATCTGTCCAGCCGTTCTTTGTAAACATATCCTTGTTGTATACAAGCATATCACGGCGGGCAGCCTGCGCGGTCATACCGTAAATATGACCGTTTAGGGTGGACTCTGCTATTGCCGCGGGATTCCAGATGCTGTCTTTACTGTCAAAGGTAGAAAGAGTATCAAGCGCAGTAAGCATATTCTTATTTGCAAGCGAGAGAGTATCGGTGTCTCTCGGTACAAAAAGGTCGCATATAGGATTACCCGACAGTATTGAGGTATAAAGCGGCTTATAGTCGGTAAGCTTTTTCTCTACCATATTGCAGTTAAAGAGCTTCTCTACCTCTAAAATCAGCTTATCCTCCTCGGTTCCCGCCTGTGTCGCGTCCCACCAGCCGACAACCGTAATCTTTCTGCCCTTGAGGTTTTTATATTTGCTTTTCAAATTCTGACCTGCAATAGAGCCTGACGGAGTAGTCGAAGAATTGCCCGAAACCGTACCTGACGAAGAGGTGTTATCAGCCACGGAGGAATTGTCCTTATCCTTTCCAACGGTAACAACCTCGGATTCGTAAACCCAGTATTCGCTGCTTGTATCATCCGACGGTTTTTTCTTACATCCGACACAGCCTGCAATAATCGCAAGCACCGATACTACAGCAAAGGTTTTTCTTAATATTTTCATTACAAACCACTCCTATTCTGATTTTTCTTCTTTTTATTAATAACTAAAATAACAAGTATCACGGCGGCAACCGCAACAACTGTACAAACCGCAATAACTATCGGAACAAAGTTAAAGCCTTCCTCTGCCGAAGTCCCCGGTTTCTTTACAAGACGCTTCTTTTTGATAATAACCGTTTGTGTTTCGGTTTCATCATCAGCGGAGTTACCGTCCGAATTGGAATTTAGATTTTTGTTATTGCTGAGATTCGTATTGCCTTCTTGCGAAACGTTTAACGGATTATCGTAAGGCTCGCCGATTATTACAATTTTGTATTCGTCTACAATATATCCGTCCTGCATAAGGGTTAATGTCATATCCGCAGTCAGAATCACATCTTCGGTTTGTGAACGTCCGTCCGCGTCCTTAACGATAACGCTCATATCAAGCGCGTCAAATTTTAAGCCTGCCAACAGTTCCCACAGATAGGTTCTGTACGGAACGGTGAGTGTAAGATTTTTATGATCAACGGTGCCTTTAAACAGCTTTTCATCTATTTGGAAGGAATAGATTACGGTTTCCTCGGGCTCAACAACAGGATCGGGCTCGTCGGGTGCTAAATTGGAATAGAAACGGAAGGCGGAAAGATAAATATCATCGTTTACCTCTTGAATACCGCGAATCTGTATATATTGGATTTTACTTAAATCAAGCCCCATAGCATACAGATACGAAAGCGGAATCTGAACCTTCATATATCCGTCGGGTCGCGCCTTATCAGCGTGATACACAACCTTAAGCGGAATGTTCCTGCGGGAATTACCCATAGATTCCACATTAAACGGTATACACAGACCGTCGGTTTCAGACTTGATATAAAACTCAAGATACCCTGTTTCCATCCATTCGCTCATATCGTCCTGTGCTAAGGTATGGTCATTACGATGGTAAAAGCCGAGAGAATACTCATCACCGAAATTTTCCGTTTTAAAACCGATAAACCAAGGCGATTCACCCTTAAACTGTTCAAACCAAGCAAGCGACCAGCCTACCTTGCTCTTTTCGTTTTCGTCATATATTTCCTCCCACGGGCTAACGTCTCCGTCAGGGTCGCCTATAATTCCTATCTGCTTGTGCGATTCTCCCATCGTGTAATCGCTTATATCCCATGCCTCCTCAAAAAGCTCGGTAAAGCTCTTTTGAGCGGTAGATTTGCTCCATATTTCACATTGCGAAATATAAACAATGTCGTCCTTCGACGCATCCTTCAAACGGAATGTGATTCGGTCAGGCGCTTTTTCAAAGAGACTGCTTACCTGTACTCGGTAGAAGCTCCATTTATTGCTTAGCGTGACGGTTTTTATCGCACTGCCGTCCGAGGAAAGTATTTCAAGCTTTCGTTCGGCGGCTGAATCGGATTTTGCAAAAAACGTAAGCTCGCTGTCATTTGAAATATCGGTATACAGTCTGTTGGAATTTCCGTAAACAGTAATATTTCCGATATTTTCGCCGAAGGTGAACTTCCACGCGGCGCACTTGCCATCTGCCGATACAATCTCGGTCTTGCCCGAAAAAGCAGGCGGGGTTTCCATATGCTCCGCAGTAATCGGCTCCGCTTGGAATAAGACCTGCATTTTATCGCTTTTCTTTACAAAGGATGCCGTTACGGTTATATCGTCGTCTGGCATATTGAAATACGCCTTATCGCCACGCACATCGTCCACCGCGGTACGGCTTCCGTCCGATTTTACTATAAATATCTGACTTAAGCGGTAGCCGTCGGCTATGTTTAGATTAACAGCTATCTGCATATTCGGCTTTGCAATTCTTTTGCTTAAGGTAATACTTCCGCCCTCGCAAGGCTCGGTACCGTTTGTTACGGTATGATCCGAATAATTGCTGCTGTACGCACTTTGAGTGTCAAAAGCTGCAAGCAGCGCAAAGTAATCCTTATTTCCGTTTGCGTCCTCGCCGACCGACTCGCACGCCGTGTTCCAGTCGTAGCTGCCGTTGGGTGTATAGCCGCTGTCGGCTAAGTATTGATTGATTTCAAGTCTGTAGGACTCGCGCAGTACAAGACTCATTCCGCGTATATCCACCGTCACAGGGTTTTCGTTACTCGGCTGATCCGCCGCGTTATCGCTTTCCGCTCCTATGCGGAACAGTCCGTCCGCCCAGTGACCGAATATTTCGTCACATACATTATCTGCGGTATCAGGGTCAAGGTTTGAAAAGGTGTAGGTGTGCCAGTTGTTCCTGTCGCTGTTAAGCGGGTCGTCCTTATCGATAATTCCGAACTGCGCATCACCGTATTCCGCCCACACAGGAGCCATACCCACTTTATATTGCGGTTTTGCGTCACTGCTGTCGGTTCGGCGCGCCTCAAAGCTCATTGCAAGATACGGAAGTAGCACTTTTGTCATATTAATATCCGAAAGCCAAGGAATCCCCGAAAAAGCGCCTGCTCCCGATTTAATCGCGGCGGTGCCGCCCTCGCCGTTGCCGTTTACCGCGCCGTTTTTATTGAACACAATTTCATAATAGGATTTATCTTCGTCAACAGCGGTTACAGAACCTACCGTCTGCTTATTAAACCATAGGTAGGACTCTGTAGGATTAGTGTAAATAATATCATCCTTGCCGATAAAGCGGTCGGAGTTAGCGTCCCAAACCACATATTTTATGTCATCGGTATTATCATCTTCGGTAAATACCGCGGAGACCGTGACCTTAGAGGTCGGCATTACAAAGTCAAATGTATTAATTCCCGCACGCTTCGCCGCAACATTATTGCCGTCCGCGTCCTTAACGGTAAGCTTTTCAAGCTTATAGCCGTCATTGGGAGCTACCGTCACTGTAACCTTGTTGCCTGATTTTTCATATGTCTTTAACAGTAAAACGCTTCCGTTCGGATCCTCACAGGCGTTAACAATAGAGCTGGTAACAATATTCGAGCTGTATTCGCTTTCCCCGTCAAATGCCGCAAGTATCGCAAAATAATCGTTTTTACCGCCCGAGTCCTTCGGCAAATCGGGAAGAGGATCGTTTTCACTCCAAAAATATGTAGTAAAATTCTTTTTCTTGTCTATGTTTGCTACCTCTGACAGAGCGGTATTGATATTTTCATGGTTGCTTTCCTTAATCTCCAAACGGAAATTGCGAATTTTAACGGTAAGCGCCGCATTGCCAAGACCCGACACCTGAAAAAATACGTCGCCCTGCGTCCACTTGTCCGCCATTTCCGCCGCGTCCGCAATGCTGTTTATTTTAACCGAACGCGAAATCCATTCGTTCTTTTCGGTTACAGTAAATCTGTCAAAAACACCGCAGTTGCTCTGGGGATTTTCCGCCCAAGGGTCCATATACTGATGCATAGGCGATACGGTTAATGTAATATCCCGTCCCTGCGCGTCTTCAACATAAACGTCATATGACACATATACATAATCCTTTATCGCACGCAGGATTTCAGGATACTGAAGCCACCCCATATATCCTGACGATATATTACCCGGTATTGCGTTAGGACCGCCGTTATTGCACATAAAACCGTTTTCGATAAGCACCTTATCATGGTCAAAAGCGGAATCAAAGTCAAACACATAGCAGGGTGTTTCTTCACCCTCATACTTTATGCTGCTTGTACCGCATATTCTGTCCTTACCGAATGACCATGAATAATCGGTGCCCGATGGATAAGCGTCAGCTCCGTCTGTCTCGGAAACATTTCGCGGATTAGCGTCAAAAATAACATATCGCTTATCCGTTGTTTGTGCCGCTGAAAGTATTGCTAAAGGAAGTCCCGCAAGCAATATTGCAAAAGCAAGACAGCAACAAACGCCTCTTTTCCACAATTTCATTGACCATACCTCCATTATAATTTAGAAGAAATTGGTATTTTTGCAATATTATATCTTTTTTCGATATAATTGTTTATACTTATATTACTACACTTTGCCCTAATTGTCAATACGTTTTCAATAATTTCTTATGAGAATTTATATATCCTTTTGAAATTCTTATTCGCAATATTTTTGAACGGCTGTTAAAATTGCACCTATAACCGTAAAATCGTCATTGTTCTTCGACAAAATAATTTTGCTCGCCGCATTGCCTGAGTACTTCCGAATAACCATAAGCAGCTCCTCCTTATACAAATAGGAATACTCCGAATCTATTCCCGCCAAAACAACAATTTCGGGATTTAATACATTAATGCAGTTAGAAACCGCCGCTCCGAGCCGCTTTCCGAACAGCTTAAACGCATTTAGTGGCTCCTCTTCCCCGCTTTTTGCCTTTTCGATCAGCTCCTCAAAGGTGTTAACACCGCTTTCAGGGTGATCTTCAATAAATTCAGACAAAATATTATCTTCGGTTACACAGCGTTCCAATATAACAGGCTCAGAATTTTTAAATGACGGCACAAGCGAAAGACCTATTTCTCCCGAGGCTCCGCTATATCCTAAATATATTTCGCCGTTCATCAAAAACGAGGCGTTTATACCGATGTCTTTAGAATAATAAACAAGCATTGCATTTGAAGAATTTTTAACCGTGTTCCCAAGGACACTCTCCGCCTTCATAACCGCGAAATTATCGTGAACCACAGTAACCGGCAGACCGTATTTCTCTTCAAAAATTTGTTTGAGCGGAACATTACGCCAGTTTTCAATATCATAAATACAGGTCGATGTACCTGTGTTTATATCAACATATCCCTGAGCCGCAAACGCAAGCGCCGCAATATTCTCTTTCCCGTAAAACGCCATCATACTGTCAATGGTAAAAATAATTTTTTCCATCACCTCATCATAGGTTCTGACTAACGGAAAGGATTTCTTGCTGATAATTTTAGCCGTCAGGTCGCCTATTGCAATCCTAATAAACGCAATATTGACGTCCACACCTATAATAAGATGGCTTTTGGGATTTACCGTCAGCATTTCAGGGCATCTGCCCACTCCCATATTACGCTTACCGCTGACGCACAAATACTTTTCGTCTGTTAATTCCGAGGTAAGCTGTGAAACCGTGCTCCAGCTTAAACCGAGTATTCTCTGTAAATCGCGCTTTGAAATTTCGCCGTTTTCCCTAACCGATGCCAAGATTTTCTTTTTATTTCGTATTTTTAAGTCCGCTTTACTGTCCATTTACATTTTTCCCCGCAATATCGTTGGTAATTTGTCATTAATTATAACACGATAATACATTATATTTCAAGAATTTTTCCTGTAATTTTTGAAAATAAATACATTTTGGCATTTCTTTATTTATGCGGTTCAATTTTTGACCGTAAAAATGACTTTACTTTTCTCTGAATCCGAATTAATATACAGGCGAAGGAAAACCTTGAGCGGTGGCTTTTTCATAAAGTATTTTTTCTTCCCTCTGCTAACAAATAAATTAAATTATCATTGTTCAAATATCTCTTTTTCTTCAATAGAAATTTGATTCAAAAATTTAATTAGCTATATCAAGTGAGTTTAAAATGCTATTAACATACATAAATACACATTTAGATGAAAAGCAAACACTTGATTCTTTATACAAAATGTTCCGCATAAATAAGAACCAAATAGAGAGCTTGTTTAGAGAGTTTCTAAACATCACATTCTATGATTATCTGAAAAATATAAAATCGTTAAACACTTCACTATATGCCCAATAACGTATAGGTCTAATACCTAATTTTGCAAGAATATCTCTATATGTTCTAAATCGCTCTATGAAGGTTCTTTCTGAATTTTGTACTTTTATCTCTCTCCGAAACTGTAATGAATTGTGCGTAGATGTGTAATACTCGCTATTTAAAACTCGTATTTCCTCATTGACCTTTTTTGTTCCAACACCTATAAAATAGTTTATTAGAAATACTATGGGAACTATCGCAATACAATATAACGTCATATTTACACTAATACGAAACGACAAATACAATGTTCCTATAAGCATCACAAAGTTTGATATATAATTCACTACCTGCTCTCTAATAAAATTTCCCAATGAATCTACATCGTCCATCAGTCTCATTTTTAGTTCTCCTGCGTTTTTCCTTTCAATAAGCGAAAAAGGAGCTCTACAAAATTTTGTGAAAACATCATTTCTTATCGCATATGTAAATTTATTTAATATACGATTCCCCAAAACAAGTGACATCCCGTCAACAAATAAGGCATATCCGAATATTGCGCCTAATGACCAGTGTTCATTTTTAAATTGCTTCACAACATATTCTAAAAACGGAGCCGTTTTAAAAACGCGGTATCTACGGGTTGAATGCTCTCGGTTTTCAAGATAAACCGATTTGCCTTG
>URPQ01000047.1 GCA_900549755.1 uncultured Oscillospiraceae bacterium | reverse complement strand
GTGTGCAAAGCCGCCGTCGGGCATACGGTATTTTAAAATACCGTCTATCAGCGTTTTGCCGTTCTTAATAAACCGCGCGTCCTTTTGCGGGTCAATATTAAGGCTGCAAAGCGCCACCGCAGCCTGAGCGGTGCTTTCGGCGTTCTGCGTGCCCCAGCTTATAAAATCGCCGTCCTCCGTTTGCAAGCGCGAAAGGCAGAAAAGCGACTCATCTATAACCTGCTTTACCGTGCGGCTTATCTCCTGCTTTGAGGATTTAAGCGTATACCTGTATACCTTTTGCGAGGTATAATAAGGGGCTAAAGCCTGCACCGACATTGCCGTAATATCGGGGTCAGAAGTCTTACCGAAAAGCGCAAAGCCGCCGTCTGATAACTGCTGACAAAGGATTTCGGTTATAATGTCGTCGCGCGAGTAAAAACTGCCCTCGGGTATTTCATAGCGCAGCGAATCAAGGGCTATAAGTCCCCAAATCCAGCCGTTTATGCCCTGTCTGCCGAGCGACGCGGTCTTTCCCCTGTTGTAAGTTCCGTCGGCTATTAAATTTATCGGGTTTCCGTCCTTATCCGTGCCGAAGTGCGTAGGGTCTCCGCCCGCCGCCAGTACCGCAAGGCTTATTCTGTGCCATTCGGTAGCCTTTGCGGCAGAAAGCTTGTTTTTTTCCTTGTAGCGTTTTTCAACCTCGGCTTTCAACACGGCAAGGTAGCGGCTGTAATCCTCGGGAACCTCTAAGCGGCTCATACCTATGGGGTACCAGTCGCCCGGTGTGGTGCCGGCAAGGCTTAAAAATTTATCATTAAAAAACGTGCCGCCGTCCTCTGCGCCGTTATCAAGCCTTTTCCAGCTTATAATTCCGTTAGCAACGCTTAAAAGCTCCTCGCTGCCCTTATAGTCGGCAGCGGAAACGGGAATATAAACGAGTAGGCACAGAACAGCCGTTATTAAGGCAATAACCCTTTTCATCTCTTAATTATGGCGGCGTTTAAGCTGTGCCGCCGAAATCATAGCGAAGGCTAAAGCAACACTTATAATCTCAAAAGCTGCCGCCTGACCGTTATCGCCTGTTTTCGGTGATTTAGCTTCTGTGTCGGCGTTTGTCTTACCCGAAGAATTTGCGTTGCCGCCGTTCGGCTTTTGCTCGCTGTTTCCGCCGGTGCTGCCGTTGTCGGGCGGGGTCTGATTTTTATTTTCAAGCTCCTTAATTGCCGCGGCTTTAGCAACCGAAAGCTCCTTATTAGCCGCTGCAACATCGCTTTGCGGCGCGGTAAGGTTAAGCGCCAGAGCCATAGCATTTTTATATGCGGCGGCAAATTTCTCGTTGCCGAGCAGCTCCTTTAGGTTGGGTAATGCGTTTATTTGGGCAATTTCGGTAAGCAGGGCGTCCTTATTGGCAGTCTCGTAATATTTTTCCATTCCCCAAACAGAATAACCGAGATCCGAGCCGTAGCCGTAAAGTGTGAAATGAAGCCTTACAACCTCGCCGTCAGAAAGCTCATACTGACTCATTCCCACATTAGCCATTGTGTTATTCACGGTATACATCCAACCCGACATAAAAGTATAATCAAATTCACCGAGAGTATTTTCGCCCTCGCTCCAGCCGGTATCAAGCTCACTAAATTTTGTAATATTTTCTAAAAGAATCGGGTTAATAAGCTTTTCATCAAGCTCCTCGGGAACGGAAAATTTTTCACCCGCGCCGAAGCTTTTATCACTTCCCTTTTTCAAAACGCCGCCGCGACCTATGGCAGCGAGGTAAAAGCTGCTCTCTACAGAACCGGTGCAATTATATGAAAAACCGTTTTCTTCAAGCAATTTTGTAATTACCATAGCAACGGTTTCACCCTCATGTATAGGTACCAAAACCGGCTCTATTATGTGTCCGCAGCCTATGGTAAGCGCCTCGACCGACACTGTGGTATAGCCTATAATTTCTCCCGGGGCAGCTTTTTGATATATCAAGGTGTATGTAACGCTCTTGTCACCCGCCGTTATTACTATCTTATTTTCACCCTCCTCAGTGAATTTAAGGGTAAAGCTTGTCATATCAATGTCATCCCACGTAACGCCAACATTTTGACCGTTCAGTGTAACAGTGGGAGTCACCTTGTTTCCGTTTTCATCCTTTGCGGTTACAAAAAAGGTCTTTTTAGAGCTTTTTACAGTAGCGCCGTCAGTAAGGGTTGAAGTAATGCCATATTCTTCGCTCTCCGCTACAGCGCTGAACGCCGGGGCGGCGCTTACCGTCAACAAGGTAAGCGTTAAAAAGAGTATTAAATTCCGCTTTAGTTTTTTAAACATTTTTCTTTTCTTCCTTCTTCATTATTTTAAACCCGCGCTTTTTAATTTTTGCGCGAATCCGTTTTTCGGTGCGTTTTTGCAGGGTTTCCTGCCTTTTTTCGCTTACCTCTTTAACGCCTGCCTTTTCAAGCGCGCGCGGCCACGGGCCTAAGAGTGACTTTATCATTGCCGTTTCCGCCTCGGTAAAGTCGCTTTTTTGCGGCAGTCTGCCAAGCACCGAATATTTTTCCTTTAAAAGCGCAATGCAGGCATCACGCGAATGGTCGTCCATAAAAATTCCCCCTTAATAAGCCGAAAAACCGCTCACTTTTTTCAAGTGAACGGTTTATACGCGACGCAAAAACAGCCCTTTTGCAAGCCTGCAAAAACGCTTTTTATAACGGCGATACTTTTCCTTGCCCAAAAGCAAAAATAAAACCGACTGTAAACGGCGAGTATTCCGACTTATCGGTTGCCCGAAATACGGTAATGGCGGTTGCACCGGATTCGCACCGGGTTTCCCTCTTATCGGCATAAGCCGAGCCTGTTTACACTATTAAGTTTGATTTTATTATATCAGTCTGTTTGCATTTTGTAAATAGTTTATTTTATTACTTGCCACGCGTTTATCAGCCTTTCAAGCGACCAAGCCGCGTTTGCGGGGCTGGTTGAGGGCAGGCAGATTGCCTTTTGCCCCACCGTTTTTTCAATATAACGAATATAGTATTTTTCCGCTGTTTTGCCGTTTACGAATATACGGCTTACGGCGGTTTTTTCAATTATACCCGCAATATCGTTAGGTTTAACGTTTTTTATGCTTGTATCGGCAGAGCCCGTAATTTCGCACTCTGCAATTACATCCCACAGTGCAAGCCTGTTTTCGAGCACAAGTTTTTTCTTTTGCTCCACCGTTTCGGGAACAGGCGCGGAAAACACGCCCGCAAGCACGCGCCAAAAACGGTTTTGCGGGTGCCCGTAGAAAAATTCCGCCTCGCGTGATTTAACCGACGGAAAGCTGCCTAAAATAAGCGTTTCCGACTTTTCGCCGTAAAGCGGGGGAATATTGTGCAGCACCATATTTTTAACCCCTTTTAAGCGCTCTGCCAAGCACAGAGGATAAAATAAAGCCCGCTATATCCACCGCCACTACCGTAGCCCCCACAGGCGTTCCCGCAAGTACGGAGATTATCATACCGAGGGCGGTGCATACCGCGGCGAAAACCGCCGAAAAAACCGAAACGGCAAAAAAGCTTTTGTAAAGCCGCATTGCAGAAAGCGCGGGGAAAACTATAAGCGCCGATATAAGCAGCGAGCCCACAAGATTCATAGCCAGCACTATTACCACCGCGGTTATAACGGCTATAAGCATATTGTACGCCGAAGTATTCACCCCCGTAGCGCGGGAAAAGCTTTCATCAAACGTCACGGCGAAAAGCTTGTTGTAAAGCAGTATAAACAGGGTTATTACAACGAGTGACAGCACCGCGCAGAGTATAACCTCGCCCCTTGACAGGGTGAGAATTGAGGTTGAGCCGAAAAGTGTGCTGCAAACATCCCCCGAAACATTGGCGGAGGGTGAGAAAATATTCATAAGTAAATACCCGAGCGCCAGCGCCCCCACAGAGAGCATTGCTATTGCGGCGTCGCCCCGAATTTTTGAGGAATTGCCGCCCTTTAAAAGCAATATTGCGCAAATAACGGTTATCGGCAGTATCACTACGGTTTGGTTTGTAAATTTGAGTACCGCCGCAATCGCCATTGCGCCGAATGCCACATGGGAAAGCCCATCCCCTATAAACGAAAAGCGTTTAAGCACAAGAGTCACGCCGAGCAGCGAAGAACAAACGGCAATTAAAACTCCCACAATAAGCGCGTACCGCACAAACGGATAGCTGAAATAAAGCTGCAAATTTTTTAATGCCTCAGCCATTTTTTCTCGCCTCCGTGTATTCGTCTGCCGTGCCGAAAAAGCCGTGCTTACCTATTTCCAGAATGTGCGTTCCGAGCATGACGGCGGGTATATCGTGGGTTATCATAATAACCGTCATGCCGTCTCTGTTAAGTCTTGATATAAGCTTATACATATCCTCCGCCGCCTCGGGGTCAAGCCCCGCCGTGGGTTCATCAAGCAATAAAAGACTTTCGGCGGCGCAAAGCGCGCGGCATAGCAGCGCCCGCTGCTGCTGCCCGCCCGAAAGAGTGTCATAGCCGCGCTTTACAATGTTCTCTATTCCCATTTTGCGCATATTAAGGAGCGCATCTGCCCTTTGCGCCGCGCTGTAAAACGGGCGGTAACCGCATTTACCTGCAAAGCCCGACATAACAATTTCGCCCACGGTTGCGGGGAAATCGCGCTGAACCTCGGTCTGCTGCGGCAGATAGCCGATTTTTTTTAAGTCAAGCGCTGTTTCAAGACTGCCCGATACAGGCTTGTTAAGCCCCAAAAGAGTTTTTATAAGCGTGCTTTTGCCCGAGCCGTTTTCACCTATAACGCAAAGGTAATCGCCCTCATTTACCGTAAAGCTTATATTTTCCGCAACGGTTTTTCCGTCATACCCCAGCGCTAAATCGCAAGCCTTTATAAGCGTCATTCATTCCACCCCGATTTTCAGTGTTTCAAGATTTTTTTGCATAACCGAAATATAGGTCATGCCGTTTTTTATATCCTTTTTATTTACGGACTGCATACTGTCAAGCGTTAAAATTTTCTTATTCTTTTTTGCCGTATTTCGGTTTACCGCCCTTGCAATATCGCCGTTTGAAGTCTCGGTTATAAAAATACAGTCGCCGTTTTCATCGGCTTTTTTTGCGAGAAATATCACCGTTTCAAAACTCGCCTCGGTTTCTGCCGAGCAGCCGGGAAATGCGGCGTAGTAATCAAGCCCGTAATCTTCGGTAAGATATCTGAACGGAAAACGGTCGGCAAAAATAAGCGTTTTGTGCCTTGCGTTTTTTAAAGCCTCGGTATATTCTTTATCCAAAGCGGCGAGCCGTTCTGCGTACTTCGCCGCATTGGTTTTATAAATATCCTTATTTTTATTATCCGCGCCGCTCAGTGCCGCGGCTATCTTATCGGTCAGAATTTCGGCGTTTTTAAGTGAGAGCCATATATGCTCGTCGGTTTCATCGCCGTTTTCGCGGCGCTCCGTCCCCTCCTCGCGCTCGGTTACCGCTTTATCGCCCAAAAGCTCAATAAGGTTAAGCGCCTTTAAATTTTTGTTATCGGATTGCTTTATTACTTCCGCTACCCATTTTTCCGATTCGCCGCCCGTGTATATAAGTACATCGCAGCTGTGAAGTCTCACAATATCCGCCGCGGTGGGCTGGTAGCTGTGCATATCCGCGCCGTTTTCATTAAGCAGCGATACCTCGGCGGTATTTCCCGCAATATTTCGCGCCCAGTCATAAAGCGGGAAAACGGTGCAGAGTATGTTAAGCTTACCGCCCTTTTTTACGGGCGGCGTGCCGCAGCCGGCAGATAACAAAATAACGGCGACGGTGAGCGTCGCCGTTATTACATATTTAAAGCAGTTTTTCATTCTGCAATCAGCTCCAATTTGCAACTCACTTGCAAATTAGTATACCCTTTTTTCTTGCATTTGTCAAGTAAGTAAAAAAATTACTTACCAAACTCCATATTTGCAAATATTTTTTCCATTCTGGAATCGGGAAAGCGGTTATCAAAAAATTCACCCACCGCCGAGGCTGCGGGCTTGTTTTCAATACGCTTTGACCAGCGCCAAACCGCGCCGAGGCTCATAATGCCGTCAAACACAATAAAAATCGAAAACAGTATAGTTATTATTTTACCCGCCTTATTAGGTATTTTAAGTATAACCTTTGCAACGCGCGGATAAATGCTTTTTATCCACATAACGCCGAGCAGCCCCCAAAACACCGAGTACAAAAGGCATATTCTGCCGTTAATATTAAGCGGAACGGCGCTGTAATCCCATGAGGTAGAGCCGAAAAGCGTTTCCTGCGCCCAAGAGAGCAGATATTCCACCGCGCTGCCTATAATCATTCCGCCGAAGAAGGATATTGAGGAGCTGCGGTTTCTGTAGCGGTAAAGCAGCAGTGTAAGCGCCGTGGCACCCACGCCGTAAAGTAAATTAAAAGGACCGTACACAAGCCCCGCGCGGCTCTCAAAATAGCCGTGGCGGATAAAGCACCACAGCATTTCAATAATAACGCCCGCAAAGCTGCCCGAAATAAGTATTATTGCAATTTTGTAGAAATTAACGCCTGCAGCAAAGTTTTTGGTCTTTTCTTCCTCGTAGTCAATAACGGAATTTGCGGGGGCGCGGCGGATTATAAGCTCGCGGCTGTCGCTTGTTTTGCCCTCTTTCAGCCTTGTGCGCAGCTCGTCCGCTTGGTCATACGCCCATTTTTGAGCCTTTTTAAGCTGAGACGAAGCATTTTCAAGCACCTTTACTTCGTTGCCGACTTCTTCGGCTAAAGCCGCCTGCTCTTCGGCGGTCATACTGTTCTGGCTTGCAAGCCTTTCATAAAGCGATGAGGAAAAGCGTTCCGCTTCCATTTTCTCGGCTGCAAGTATTTCAGCACTCATAGTTTCTAGGTTTTTCTGTTCCGCCATAAAAAAATTCCTTTCAGTCTTTAATAGCCGCAAACAGCAGCCCCGGCACGCTTTCGGGCTCAACCTCCAAAACCGCGGCAAGCTCGCCGAAAAGCACCTGTTCTGCCCTGTGCAGCCGATTTTCATATGTAAAGCTCAGCTTGCGTTTCATACGGCGCGCCTCTTTACGCCTTTCATAAAGCATTATTGCAAAGCTCAGAAGCTCTTCGCAGCTGCGAATTTCCGTTTCTTCGGAAAATTTTTCCGACAGCGCACTTTCTCTGATTTTCGGAACGTCTTCAATCAGCTTTTCGGCGTCCTGCCGGGTAATAATGGGGCGCATAAAAATTTTATCGCTGTCTGCCGGGGCAAAAATCACATTGCCCGACTGATACAGCGGCCGCAAGGTATAGTAAAGCCTTTTCCCGCCGGGAACCGCCCTTTCGGCAATATCCTCTACCTCACACACTCCGGTTTTACCGTATATAATTTTTTCCCCTTTTTCAAACAATTTTCACCCTTCTTTAACATAAAAATCCGGCGAGCCGTTTTCAGGCACGCCGGAAAAAGCTATGTTTATATTTTACCACATTTTGAAAATAAATGTAAGTACTTTTTTATCTTTCCTCGCGGAAATATGAAAGACCTAAGTGCGCCGGGGGTTGATTTTCGCGGCGCTTGCGTATGCTTACCACTATAAGCACGATTATTGTTACCACATAAGGCAGCATTTGAATCAGCGGAATCATTTGCATGGGCACGTTTATATAGTTGAAAAGAATATAAAGCGCGCCGAACAGGTAAGAGCCGAGTATTGCAAGTGAGGGCTTCCATGTAGCAAAAATAACTATTGCTATTGCAAGCCAGCCGCGGTCGCCGAAGCCGTTGTTGGACCAAATGCCGTTGCAGTAATCCATTACATAGAAAAGTCCGCCCAGCCCCGCTATCATACCGCCTATGCAGGTGGCAAAATATTTATAACGCGTTACGTTAATTCCCGCGGCGTCAGCCGTGGCAGGGTTTTCGCCCACCGCGCGCAGGTTAAGCCCGTGCTTTGTCTTTTTAAGAAAGACCGCCGAGATAATGGCGATGATAATTGCAAGGTACACCATAAAGCCGTAGGAGAAGAAAAGCTTGCCGATATCGCCCGTGTTTTCAGCAAAGGGCAGCGTGGTTTTAAATGCTCTTGCAATATCGACCAGTGCAAGGTAGGGAACGTCGCTCTTTATAATTTTAATAAGCGAGCCGCCGAAGAAGTTGCCGCAGCCCACGCCGAAGGTGGTAATTGCAAGACCTGTAACATTTTGATTAGCCCTTAATGTTACGGTTAAAAAGCAATAAAGGAGCGACACGAGCAGCGAGCCTAAAAGACAGCACAAAAACGGAATTAAAACCGCTATTATGGGCACTACCTCATCGGTTGAAGTCTGGTACATAAAGCCGCCCACAACGCCCGATATTGCGCCGATATACATAATGCCGGGTATGCCGAGGTTAAGATTTCCGGATTTTTCGGTTAAAATTTCGCCGGTAGCACCGTAAAGCAAAGGTGTGCCCTGCAAAATGGCACGTTGAATAAAGTTAATAACAGTCAGCATTATTTCTCCTCCTTTTTACGGTGGCTGAAATTGATTTTATAGTTTATAAAAAATTCACAGCCGATTATGAAGAAAAGAATTATTCCGGTTAAAATATCGGAAAAATCGCCGTTCAAACCGAATTTAGAGGTAACCTCGTCTGCGCCGCGCCCCAAAAAGACGAGCAGCAGGGTGGTTAAAATCATTGTGATCGGATTGAATTTGCCGAGCCATGAAACCATTATGGCGGTAAAGCCTCTGCCGCCTACCAGATTTGAATCGATAGAGTGGGAAGAACCGCCCACAAGCAAGAGACCTGCAAGCCCGCATATAGCGCCCGACACCAGCATTGTGCGGATAATAACCTTTTTAACGTTTATGCCTATGTAGCGCGCGGTGTTTTCGCTTTCGCCCACAACCGAAATTTCGTAGCCGTGCTTGCTGTATTTAAGATATATCTGCATTAAAACGGTAATAACCGCAACAATTATAATGTTAAGCAGATATTTCACCCCGAAAATATCGGGCAGCCAGCCGTGGGATAAAAGGTCGGGTCCTACAACGTTTGAGCCGCTTTTATCGGCTATTTTAAGGAAATATTCAACAAGCTGAATTGCAACATAGTTCATCATAAGGGTGAAAAGCGTTTCGTTGGTTTTCCACTGCGCCTTGAATATTGCGGGAATAACGCCCCAAATCATACCCGAAACTATGGCGGAAACGGTCATAATAAGAATAAGCACGCCGTTCGGAACCTTACCGCCGAGCCAGAACATACAGGCGGCGGTGGCAAGGCAGCCTATAAGCACCTGACCCTCTGCGCCCGTGTTCCAAAAGCGCATACGGAAAGCGGGAGTGACCGCTAAGGATATGCAAAGGAGAATTGCAATATCGTGAATTGTAACAAGCAGTCTGCCCTTGCCCACGGCGCCGTGAACTATTGTCTGATAAATTGAGATAGGATTATCGCCCGTTAGCACCTTTGTTACAACGCCGCAAACTATAAGCGCCAAAACAATTGCTATAGCCCGCACCGCTATGCGGTAGGTAAGAGAAACATTGTCCCTTTTTGAAATATAGGCGAGAGGCTCGCGTTTAAGATTTTTTTCACTTGCCATTTTCATTGCCTCCCGATTTTGTCATTAAAAGTCCAAGTTCTTCCTTTGTGGTTTCTCTTGCATCCACAATGCCGGTAACTCTGCCCGAGTTTACAACTATAATGCGGTCGCAAAGCTCAATTAAAACGTCTAAATCCTCACCGACGAATATAACGGCAACGCCGTTTTTCTTCTGCTGATTGAGAAGATTGTATATCATATAAGAGGAGTTAATGTCAAGCCCTCTCACGGGGTACGCCGCCATAAGCACCGTGGGGGAGGAGGCAATTTCACGCCCTACAAGCACCTTTTGCACGTTACCGCCCGAAAGCCTGCGCACGGGGGTGTTTGCGCTGGGAGTTGCAATTTCAAGGTCGTTTATAATATCCTCGGCAAGCTTTTTGGGCGACTGGCGGTTGAGGAACATAGAGCGCCCGCGGCGGTAGCTGCGCAGCATCATATTATCCACAATGTCCATATTACCCACAAGCCCCATTCCGAGCCTGTCCTCGGGTACGAACGAAAGACGGACGCCCAGCTCGCGAATCTGCATTGGGGTTTTATCGCGCAGGTTTTCGGCGACGCCGGTTTTCGGGTTATTGTAAATTATTTCGCCGCTGCTTATTTTCTGAAGACCCGCAATAGCCTCCAAAAGCTCGCGCTGACCGCTGCCCGCAATGCCTGCAATGCCTAAAATTTCGCCGCTGTTTGCGGTGAATGATATATCATCAAGAACCTTAATGCCCTCTTCGCTGTAAAGGTCGAGACCTTTTATCATAAGGCGCTCGGCGGGGTTTTCGGGTTCTGTTCTGTCAATGTTAAGTGATACTTTTTTGCCCACCATCATTTCGGTAAGCTCGGCTTCGCTCGTTTCCTTTGTTATTACCGTATCTATGTATTCGCCGCGGCGGAGTATCGCCACGCGGTCGGAAACGGAAAGCACCTCGTGCATTTTGTGAGTTATTATTATTATCGACTTGCCGTCGCTGCGCATTCTTCTGAGCACCGCGAAAAGTTTTTCGGTCTCCTGCGGGGTAAGCACCGCCGTCGGCTCGTCAAGTATCAGTATATCCGCGCCGCGGTAAAGCACCTTTATTATTTCAACGGTCTGCTTTTCCGAAACCGACATCTGATAAATTTTCTTTTTCGGGTCAATTTCAAACCCGTATTTCTCTGAAATTTCGGCAACCCGCTTTGCCGCCTCTTTAAGGTTAAAGCGTTTATCACCGTCAATTCCCAAAACTATGTTTTCGGTGGCGTCAAATACATCCACAAGCTTAAAATGCTGGTGGATCATACCTATTTTAAGGTTAAAAGCGTCCTTCGGCGAGTTTATAACAACGTGTTCGCCGTTTACAAGAATCTCGCCCTCGTCAGGGTGGTAGATACCTGCAATCATATTCATAAGCGTAGTCTTGCCCGAGCCGTTTTCGCCCAGTACGGCAAGTATTTCGCCCTTTTCAACCGTAAGATTTATATTCTTGTTTGCTACTACCTTACCGAAGCGTTTTGTTACGTTTCTTATTTCAAGCGCGTTCACAAGTATCCTCCCTGTATGTTTTAAAAATCAAAATACACAAGGGGAAAATATTCCCCTTGTGTGGGATAGTTAGGTCTAAAGCGTTAATTAAACCTCTTTGTTAAGGTTTGTAACACCGTCGATTATAATATCGAAATAAGGAGCGGAGCGGAAGTCTTTAGCGTTGGACTCATCAAAGTAACCGTCGTGTACAACGTTGGTCTCGCCCTTGAAGTCGCCGTCAACATCAGCTAAATACTGGTCAAGCTTTTTGCCGTCAACAGTGAACTTATCGGTAGCAAATACCTTGAGTGTGCCTGCCTTGAAAGCGTCGATAGCTTCTTTCATCTTAGCCTCGGTGCCTTCGGCTGCAACGCCCTCGTTTATACCGCTGAGTACAACAGAGTTTGTAGCTATATCGCCGCACCAGTCGGAATCGATAGCCTGTCCCTTAACAGCGCACTCAATAATGTACTGGAAGTAAGGCGCCCAGTTGATAGCGGAAGAAACTATGAAAGTATTCTTACCTGCTGAATAGGTGCTGCCGTTGTAGGAAACATTCGGAACGCCTGCAAGCTCGCAAGCGGTGGGAGCGCCGAGGGAGTCAGCGTGCTGGCTTATAAGAACGCACTTGTCCTTTTCGATAAGAGCGGTAGCAGCTTCCTGCTCCTTGCCCTGGTCGTACCAAGAACCGGTGTAGCGAACCTTCATTGTAGCGGTTTCGCAAACAGAACGTGCGCCGAGGAAGAAAGAAGTCATACCCGAGATAACCTCAGCATAGGTATAAGCGCCTACATAACCGATAACAGCCTCTTCAGCCTTTATCTTGCCGGCTTTGATCATTTCGTTAAGCTTCATACCGGCGGCTATACCCGCAAGGTATCTGCCTTCGTAAATAGAGGCGAAAGCATTGTGGAAATTGGCAATTCCGGCTCTCTTGCCCGAAGTACCGGTAGCGTGGCAGAACTGAACGTTCGGGAATTCCTGAGCCGCCTGCTTCATAAAGGATTCATGACCGAAAGAATCGGCAAATATAACCTTGCAGCCCTTATTTTTAGCAAGGTCAACAGCGGTATCGTAGCACTTGCTGTCTTCGCCGATGCCGGTAACTATAACTACCTGATCGTCTTTAAGACCCATACCCTTCTGAACAGACTTTAAAGCCTGGATGAAGTTGTTATCATAGGTGGAGTTTTCGTCGTGCAGGCAGATCATACCGATTTTGAAATCGTCAGGTACGGTAACCTCCGATTTAATGTCAAGACGCGGAAGAATATCCTCGCTGACACCCTTTTTTGCGTTGTTGCCGGTTGAGCCGGAGCCTGTGTCCTTGCTGCCGCACCCTGCAAAAGCAAAAAGCATTGCAAGGCAGAGAAGCATTGCCGTAATTTTCTTCATAATTTCTTCCTCCGAAAAATTATTTATTTTGATAAAGCGGTAAACCGCGATTATCCGTATTTTACTTGCGGAATGTGACCGAGGTGTCGCTCATACTGTCAATAACCGCGAGCGATTCAACCCGTATTCCGTCGGCGCGGAGAGAGTCTCCGCCCTTCTGAAAGCCTTTTTCAATAGCGCAGCAAGCGCCCACAACCTCGGCGCCCGCCTGCTCGGCTATATCAATAAGTCCCAAAAGTGCCTTGCCGTTTGCAAGAAAATCGTCTACCAATAATATTTTATCGTCGGGGCTTATGTAATCCTTTTCAACAACCACGGTATAATCCGTTCCGTGTGTGTAGGAGTGAACTACGGTGCTTAAAACCTCACCCGAAACATTGCTTGATTTATGCTTTTTCGCAAATACAACAGGAACGTGCATTGCCGCGCCCGCGCCTACCGCTATTGCTATGCCCGAGGTCTCAATAGTAAGAATTTTCGTTATTTTTTCATTTTCAAAGAGCCGCGCTGTTTCGCGCCCCATTTCCATTATGAAATCAACGTCTATCTGATGATTTAAAAAAGAGCCCACCTTGAGAATATTGCCGGGAAGAACCTTTCCCTCTTTTAGAATTTTTTCTTCTAAAGCTTTCATCAGGCGCGCTCCTTTTATATTTTTAAAAAACAAAAAAACAGACTTCTTCCGTAAGTCTGTTTGCCAATATATAAACGCAGAAAAACGTTTAAAAAGCCGGCATTTAAAGCTGACTTCACCAATAGTCGCAACTTATACGGCGTGCGGTAGAAACATTTGGGCCATCAATCCAAACCTATATTGGCAAATATTAAATTGTTTCGCTTTCGCTGGTATTATCGTAACACACTGAGCGACTAAAGTCAACAAAATACGAGCTGATTTTAAAAGTTTGTTCACATTTACAATTTAGATATACTTAAAAAAGTTAAATTGTGATTTTCTACAAATTATTTTTTGCAGTCAGCGGCATACTTGCGGGGAGAAATTCCCATAACGCTTTTAAAGGATTTTGAGAAAGAGGCAAGGCTTTCATACCTTAAAATCTCGCCCGCCTGTGTGGGCGACATTCCGCCGTCCCTTATAAGAGACGCCGCGCGCTCTATTTTTTTATACCTTATATATTCGCTGAGGATTATTCCGGTTTTGTTTTTGAATAAATGGGATAGATATGTGTAGCTGTAGCCGGCGTAGGCAGCGATTTCGTGAATACTTTCAATGTTTTCAATATTTTCCTCAACATAGCGTATAACCGAATATACCGCCGGGCAGGTGCTTTTGCGGTCAATACGGCGCTGCGGCAGCGCTTTTTCGGGGTTATCAAAGAAAAGCCGCGCGGTGTGAATTATAATTTGCTCACAATAGCACTCGGTTATTTTATCACTGCACAGCCCGCCGCGGTAAAACTCATCCACCAGCCTTATAAAGGGGTAGTAAACGGTGCTGTCCGCTTTAAGAATTTTAAAGGGTGAGGAATTATAAATTTCAGTCAAATCTCGGTATTTTTTCTTTGCGGCGTTCCCGTTGAATAAAAAGCCTATATACGCAAAGCGCAGAAATGAATTTTTACCAGCCTCAATTTTATGCCTGTGCCCTACGCTGTTTATCATAGCGTCACCCGCCGTAAGCGGCACGGGCTCGCCGTCTACAAATGCGCGCCCGCTGCCGGATATTACATAGGTTATTTCGCACAGTGTTTGCATATGCTCTTCAATAACATAGCCTGATTCACAGCAAAGCTCACCTATTTGATACAGGTCGATAAAGCCGCACTTTACCGGACAATTTAAAAAAAGATTATCAAAATGAAAGTGCTTTCCGCTTTTCATGCCTATAATACCATCAGACATATTTTTCTCCGCCCCGGTATAAATTAAACTATTCGGTTTTGTGTGTTTCCGCTTAAAAACGCGGTTATATTGCCGCTTACAATATCCAAAAGCCGCAGTCTTGTGGGCAGCGGCGCCCAAGCGGTGTGCGGGGTGATAATTATATTCGGCGCGTCTGTAAGCGGGCAATCGGGCGGCATGGGCTCACTTGTCAGCACATCTATTGCAGCGCCCGAAAGCTTGCCGCTTTGAAGGGCGGCAAAAAGCGCGTTTTCATCCACCGTGCCGCCGCGCGAGGTGTTTATAAAGAAAGCTCCGTCCCGCATTTTTGCAAAAGCCGCGGCGTTCATCATTTTTTCGCTTTGCGGGTTTAAGGGGCAGTGCAGCGTTACAATATCGCTGTTTTCAAGCAGCGTATCAAACCCGACGAATTTGGTTTTGCCGTTTTCGCGCACGGTTCTTGTATGCACCAAAACATTCATACCAAGCCCCTCGGCAGCTTTTTCCACCGCCTTGCCTATATTTCCATAACCCACTATTCCGAGGGTCTTGCCGTATACCTCGTCGTCCGAAAAAATAAGCGGAGAAAAAACGCCCGAGCGCTTCCACCCGCCCTGCTTTACAAAGGCGTCGTACTGCGGAATTTTGGTGTAGTGCATAAGAATATAGCCTATAACCTGCTGGGTCACGGCGTTTGTAGAGTAGCTGCCCGCATTGCAAACGGTAATTCCCTTTTCCTTTGCGGCGGCAATATCTATATTATTATAGCCCGTGGCGAAAAGCCCTATATAGCGTAAATTAGGCGCTGCGTTCATAACCTCCCTGTCAATAACCGTTTTGTTGCAGAGTATTATGTCCTTATCCGCTGCCGCCATCAGCAGCTCCTTGCGGGTTATATTGTCGAATTTTGTCACCTTGCCGAATTTATCGAAGACCTCAAGCGGCAGGTCGTTGTTCGATTCAAGGGTTGCGGTATCAGTTAAGAGGAGCTGCATCATCCTTGCGCCTTACCTTTCTTTTAGTGCCGTCCGGCTCTAATATATATGTGTTTTCAAGCTGGGCGATAAGGCTTTGCTTGTAGGCGTTTATATACTCGCCGCGCAGTTTTAGCTGCTCCGCGATTTCTTAC